>JBHLQA010000221.1:0-6091 GCA_048885285.1 Candidatus Odinarchaeota archaeon | reverse complement strand
GCCAGAGGAGAACCTTCCATTATAAGATTTGCGGTTTTTTCTGCTTCATCTATTAATTGATTGAAAGGAACCACTTTTTTTACAAAACCATATTGTATACCTTCTTGAGCAGTAATTCTTTTACGTGTAAGTAGAATTTCCATTGCTAGATGGTAAGGAAGATATCGAACTAATCGATGAATTCCCCCTCCTGAAGGAATTCTACCTACTAAAGGTTCCGGTAGACAAAAAGTAGCGTGTTCAGCAGCAATCATAAGGTCACAACTTAAAGCAAGCTCAAAACCTGCTCCGTAGGCAAGACCATTTATTACAGCAATTAAGGGTTTGGTAATTCTAAAATTTCTTATTAAAGAAGCACCCTGCTTTCTTACTTCTTCATAAGCTTTTCTCTGTTCTTCAACAGTAGTTGCAGCAGCCCATTTTAAATCAAAACCCGCAGAAAACGCTTTTTCCCCTGCCCCTGTTATAATTGCAACCCATGCATTAGGCTCATCCTCAAATTCATTCATTACATGACCTAGTTCTAATGATATATAAGGGTGAATTGCGTTCAATACCTCTGGTCTATTTAAGGTAACAATTGTTATATGTTCTTTTTTTTCTACTTTTAAGAAATTATATTCCATTTTTATCTACCTCATTAGCTTTCAAGCATTCTTAATAATATTATTTTCTATATTAAATATTTTTATTTTATATTTCATGATATAGACTTCTTTATATTTATTCATAACCATTGGGGATTAGCAAGTTATATGATCCAATTTATGATCAAAAATAGTAAGATTTAAATATCAAATTATTTATGTGAATATATAGGTGTCAATCTTAGATTGACAATAACAAATTATTTATAATAACAAAAAACTGAAATAAGAGGTGGATTTAATGTCTGAAAAAGAAAAAATAGACGTTAAGAAAAAGGAAATAAGTGGTGAAAAGAAAAAAGAAGATCAAAAATCAAGAGAAATTACTGTTAGAAGGGAAAGTCCATTTTCTTTATTTCAAGAAATGGATCGTTTATTCAATGATATGCAACGAAATTTATTTGATGATTGGAATTGGCCATTTGGAACAAGACGTCGTAGACCTTTTTCCTTGATTATAAGAGATGACGAACCAATTTTCAGAACTCCTTTATCAAATATAAAAGAAACTGAAGATTCATTTAAAATTAGTGCTGAATTACCTGGACTTGACAAAGGTGATATTGAGATTTCTATCCAGGACGGTAATTTAGAAATTAAAGGAGAAGTAAAACAAGATAAAAAGGAAGAGAAAGAAGGAGAATTAGTTAGGAGAGAATATCGTTCTTCAAGTTATTATCGATGCTTTAGTATGCCTGAAAATATTAATGAGGAAAAAATCGATGCTTCATTGGATAGAGGAATTTTAACAGTAATTATCCCAAAAGTTGAGCCTATAAAGCCAGAAAAAAAGAAAATTGAAATAAAATAATGGTTTCATTTTATTAAACCTTTTTTTTTAAAATTAAATTATTTTTTTAAAAACTTTTATAAATTTAATTCATCAAATTCTAAACATATAAAAGCATTTTTATTAGAATTTTATCAGTATTTTTTCTATATATTATCCCAAATCAAATTAGTTATAATTCTTATTAATGATAGGAAACTCCTAAATTATTAATAATAATAAAAAGAAAAAAAGAATTATCTTGTTCGTGTTGCTTCGATTATATTAATATTGGCTGCCCATCTTGATGTAAACACTGAGCCTAAAAGCGCAGTAAATAGAGTAATCAAAATGATTATCCATATTTTTAACCAAGATATTACAAGTTTAAATGCAACGAAAGTCGTTCCAGGACCATACACTGTTAAAAATATTCCTAGAATTAAACCCCCTATTGTTCCAACAATAGATCCTAATGCTGCAACGAGAATAGTTTCACCAGATATCGTTCGAGTAACACCACCTTTAGTCAATCCTATAGAACGGAGCATACCAATTTCTCTTTTACGAGCCATTGTCGAAACAAGGCAATGAAGTGTTAATCCAATCATTGAGATGACAATAGCAAGTATCAGAACACCTGAGATAACTGTAGTAATAAAATCCATCACTGAACCAAATGATGTGAGAATAAATGTCCTTGTAAGACTATAAAAAAGAATAATTCCTTCAGATTCAATATAATCTGATAAATTATTGACAACATCATCATCCTTTTCTCCATTCTCTATCCATATAAACCATTGATAAATATTGTATCTATATTCTAATGTTCGAGTTTTAAAATCCACAATACTCCAATTTCCTCCTATAAAAGTTCCTAAATTAGTTTCTAAGTTTTCAGTAATTTCTCGTATTTTGGTAGGCTCTTCACATCTAATAAGAAGATAAGTTACTTCATCACTCAAGACATTAGATCCTTGATGATTAATAAAGACTAATTCACGTGCTTTATCATAATTAATATAAATTGCTTTCTCCGTCTCTAAAATATCCACCCCAATTTCATAACCCGCATACCAATTAAATCTTTCACTGTTATATAACAATGGATTTTCTAATATACCTATAATCGTATAACTATTGGGTACCATTTGATCACTATAAATTATCACTTCTGAGCCAATACCAAAATCATCATAACCTCTCTCGATTTGTCTGTCTATGTAGTATTGATGGACTACACATACATTTTCATTGGTACTTAATAGTTCTTCCATATTATTACCTAAATATGACTCATCTTTTTCAAGTATGGTATGTGAACCAAAATACTCATCTGATAATAATCTATCATAAGAATCATTTCTTATACCTATAATAGCAATATCTGTATCTACAATAGCACCAACTTGGGTTGCTGTTATATAATCCATCCTTGTTGTATAATCTTTTATTCCTGAAGTATCATCTAATAGAGGCATAACTTCTGAAATATTAAACCACTCAGGAAACGTATTATCGAATTGTTCATCTTCCGTTTCTGGTTGTTTTCTAAGTATAATATCGATACCGTTTCCAGGTAATTCATTTTGTGCTATATTTTCATAGATATTCCAGGAAATGAAGATATCATATAATTTTCTTGTGATATCAAATCCTGAATTTGAAAATCCTGGGGCATTCTTAACTATACCTACAACTGTGAGATTTTCTAAAACATAGGTATTTTTAGAATTATAAATATTGCCTTCTAAAATTGCACTTTGATTTGCAAATTCTCTCCCCAAACTAAAATTCACTTCTATTATATCATTTATTTGAATCTCTAATTCTTCTGCCAGTGGTTCAGTTATAAATGTATTATATCCTTCATTTATTTTATCCATAAGTTCATGAGTAGATAAATCATGTGATTCAATGATCTTTATTTTATCTATTGATTTTTTCCATGATTCAATATCCATTATGTTTGCTTTGATATTATCATCATGACCTACCCATTCATTTTGATGTTTAATAAAAACATCAATACTTTTGACCCCCATAACATTGTCAATTTCTTCGTAATCATTTAAATCTTCTTCAAAATCGATGGGTATATTTCCTGTATATAATTGTATATCACACCCTAATATATCATCAGCTGTATATACAAAACCAGCATTCATAGAATCAAATAAAATTATCATCCCAATTAGAAAACTAAGAGTTAATGCAACCATTGAAAATGTTAACGTAGTTCTTTTACGATTTCTTAATATATTTTTCTGAGTTAATCCTCTAGTATGTCTTAAATAAGGTAAGAAAACGGTAGAAATTATCCTTGTAAGAGGATTTATTATTAGTGCCATTAATGCAATAAAACCAAGAAGAATAAAAGTAGATGCCATCATCATTGATGATGATTCTTCGACAGTTGGTGTTCTTATTTGTCCTTCTCCCTTTGTTGAGCCTGAACTTCCCATAATCATCAATAATACTCCTGAAATTAATAGAAACAAACTTATAATCCAATATATTTTTCTTCGTTTGGATGTTTTGTGTTGTTTACTGGTATTTTCGGCATATGGATTTAAACATTCTATTATAGGTTTACGAGTTGCCTTCCAACTTGGATAAATTGAAGCTATTATAGAAGCAAGTAAGCCTACAATAAATGTTATTACTAATGTATTTGGATTTAATACAATTCCATAATTCTTAACCGAATTTGGTAATCCTTCTGTCATTGCATCCATTGATACTTTAAAAAGGAAATCTGAAAAAAATACAGAACAAAAAGTTCCTATTATCGAACCAATAGTACCTATAATCAGTCCTTGGCTTAAAAAAAGTTTAAATGATTCTGTTTTGGATACGCCAATAGCCTGATACATTCCAGTTTCATATTCTTGCTCTTTCTTAATAACATCAAAAATATTCATAATTAATACAATAGATAAAATAAGTGCAATTAAAGCGAACATCATTAACATTACTATTAAAACTGACACGGAGCTTTCTATTTCATCAAGTATACTAGTTTTAAGATCATATATTTTCCATCCAGATACCTCATATTTCTTTTCAAGAACTTTTTTTACACCTGCAATATTTCTAATATTATCTATGCCTACAACTGCTAAATTATAATCACCATTAACACCACTTATGCCATCAACAAGTTCATGTGCATTATTTATATTAACAAATATACAAGGTCCTTGAGAAACTAACACTTTTTCGTTAGAATTTTCAGTACTTTTATTACCTATCACTTCTGGATTGAAATCAATTGCTTCACCATAATCTCTCACTATAGCAGTAATTGTATATTTAATCCATGTATCTGTATTCTCTAAATCGGCATCAATAGTCTCTTTACCATCTTTAGGTAAAACCCATACATTCTCTCCAGCATCAATATTACCTAAGTAATATTTTAATGCCTCAGAAATGACAAGTACTTTATCTCCAGTTTCATTATCATTATAATCGAGTAATGCCTCAATACTATCTCCTTCAACTATAGAATCTATAATTTCAGGTTCTTTTCCAAGTTTTTGTTCCCAAAGATCATTAATATCAATACCATATATCGAAGTATAAGTACTATTTTCAATTTGATTACCTTTATCAGTATTACTCAAAAATACATTAAATCCGGATATTCTATATGAAATTGAGTCAATATGTTCAATTTCCTCTGTAATGTCCTTTAATTCGGTTGAATTAAACCACCCATTACTGAAATTATCATTCCTCATAAGAATATCTGCACTTCCATATTGATCGTCAAGACTTTTAACAAAAAACTCGCTTAGTGAATCATTTGTAATTAGAATACCACCAAATAACGCAACTCCAATAATTAATGTAATCGTAGTTAAAATAAAACGAGACTTTCGTCGTTTTATATTACGAAATGCGATTTTTAAATAAATTGCCATTTTTTTATCATATCTCTTTTTTAATTTTTTTAAGATTAATTTGGTTATGAAATAGTTCATATTTATTGAATAAGAATATTTTATAGACCAATTTTTAACTCACATTAATAATATTACTAAAAATAAAAAATAAATTAGTCTAAATTATGAAAACTGGTAAATTATTCAATAATGCGATTAAAATCGTTAATTTCTCCATAAAATAATGAATAAAGCTTAATATTATAAAGAAATAAAAAGAATTAAATAATTTTTCCATCTTTCATTCTTAAATGTCGTTCTGCTAATTTTCCAACATCAGGATCATGAGTAACCATTAATACTGTCTGATTCAATTCTCGATTGAGATTTCTCAATAGATTAATTACATCACGACCCATTTTTGTATCTAGTTCTCCAGTAGGTTCATCAGCTATAAGTATTGCTGGTTCATTACATAAAGAGCGTGCAATCGCAACTCTCTGTTGTTCTCCTCCTGAAAGCTCATCGGGTAGATGATTCAGTCGATTAGAAAGACCTACAATTTCCAAAAATCTTCTCGCTTTATTACGACGTATTTTTTTTGGTTCTCGAGCAAAAACTAGTGGAAGTTCAACATTTTCTAAAGCAGAAAGTACAGGGACTAAATTATAAAACTGAAAAATAAATCCAATATTTCTAAGTCTAAGGTTCGTTCGTTGATTATCATTCATTTTTGCAATATTAATTCCGTTAACAATAACTTCTCCACTCGTTGGGTTATC
>JBHLQA010000220.1:0-6109 GCA_048885285.1 Candidatus Odinarchaeota archaeon | reverse complement strand
ACTAAGATAATTTCGTTTGGCTTTAACTTTTGTTCAAGAATAGCCATTTCTTTCATTAATTCTTTTTCTTCTTTATGTCTACCAGCAGTATCTATAATAATTATATCGTTTCCATCATTTATTGCTTTTTTAGTTTGTTGAATTGCTATTTTAATAGCATTTTTTTCATTGGGATTCCCATAACATGGTATTCCTACTTGTTCTGATAATTGTTCTAATTGTTCATACGCTCCAGGACGCCATGTATCAGTTGTCAATGCTCCAATCTTATAACCTTTGCTTTTGTAATATTTGGCTATCTTTGCAATTGTAGTGGTTTTTCCTGAACCTTGAATTCCAACAAGTAAAATAATATTCTTTTTCCCAGGTTTGATTCTTATTGGTGTTTGCTTCCCACCTAATAGTTTAATAAGCTCATCATGTATTAATTTAATAACAAAATCTCTTCGTCTTGCCTTCTGGAGTTTAGTATTCATAGCTTCCTTTCTGATATTTTGAGTCATCTCAAATACAAGTTCAACGCGTACATCACTTGATAAAAGGGCACGTTGTAATTCTTGAATAAGTCCATCAATTGCGGATTTATCTACTGATGGAAGTCTTCTAAGCTTTCTTATTGCAGTGTCAAGTGATCTACCTAATTTCTCTAAAACCATTAGATCCCAGTTCTAAATTTTTTTTAGCTAACTTGAATAAATTCTTGAAAATCAATGTTTTTTTTCAATAATTATAATCTAATATAAATTAAAAGAAATATCAAAATTAAAAAATTTTGGATGCGAAAGAACAAACTAAGGTGTAATAGAAATTTTCTAATTTAAGAACAGAGATATTAAATTGAATATCAAGGCTATATATCATGGTTGAAAATAAGTAAAATTTTTAATAATTTTTAATTTCGAAAAAATTATTTGTATTGGGTAGAGTTTTTTTAATTTATAAACATCAATTATATCGGTGATTAATAATTATTTTGAACCAATTGATAGTAAGTGGTAAATTCAGAACTAATTGTTATCTTTATGGAGATGATAGTACAAAAGAAATTGGTATTATTGATCCTGGAATTGATTCAAACAATATTATAAGCGTAATTAATAGAGAAGGTTATATACCGGTTTATTTAATAGGTACTCATCCACACCATGACCATATTCAATGTGCAAATGAGATAATGGATTATTTTAATATTCCGATATTAATCAATGATTCTGGGAAATGGAACATTAAAAATATACATTATATTAAGGAAAATGATATAATTAAAATCGGAAGAGAGTCTCTTTATGTAATTGAAACCCCAGGTCACACTAAAAATGATATAATGTTGATAGATTATAAAAATAAGCTTATCTTTACCGGAGATACACTATTACGTGGTAGAATACCATGGCAGCTTACAAATTATGATAATTTAATGGCTAGTATTAGAAAAATATTAAATTATAAAAATATTTCAGACGAGTTTAAAATATATCCAGGACATGGTGGTCATTCTACAATAGGCAAAGAAAGATCAAGATACTAAGATTTCGATATTTTTAAATTTAATTTAATATTTTTTTAATCTCAAACGGATTAGGAATAATAGAAAGCTAAATTCAAAGTCTGATTTTCTTAAAAGTTCCATTGAAATAAACCAATCAACATATAGAATTCAAAATTATATATAAAAAAAAGATGATTTGATTAATAATAAAGAGTAGATTTATCCTACATACATTACAGCTTTTTTTAGTGCTTTTTCTGCGTCTTTAACAACATTTTCGATAATATCGGGAATAGTGTCTATTTGGTTTACAATACCTATACTCTGCCCTAATAATATATATCCATTATCCATATCCCCCTCATAAACAGCATATTGGGCTATTGTATCTTTTCTTAATTCTTCCATAAGGTCTTCTTTTGAAATTTCAGATCTATGATCCTCCTTCGCTTTTTCTTCAGCCATTTTTTCTTCTTTACTCTTTACTAATCCTTTTGCCATGGCAAACTTATTCTTCCAGAGTCTAATGGTTCCCAAGGAACCTGTTCTTACAATAGTATCTTGAGCTTTTGCAGGGGGAACGACATTCTTGTATTTTTCATGGAATTCACTCTCGATCGATGCAATAAATCTCGATCCCATGGAAATACCTCCTGCACCAATAGCTAAGGCTGCGGCAAGACCGTTACCAGTAGCAAATCCACCACATGCGATTTTTGGAATATCGGGATACTTTTGTTGTACTTGCTGCAATAATACTAATCCCCCAACTTTTTCATAGGATTGATGTCCACCACCTTCAAACCCAGTTACCACAAGCCCGTCACATCCCGTGTTAACACATTTATCTGCCAACCAGAGTGCAGGGGCAACATGGAAGTGCTTAACCTGAGAATTTTCCCTCAATCTCTTGAAATCTGGATTCTGGGCTATTCTTGTTGCCGAACCCGCACTACTAAGCGCGTAAAGACATTGCTCTTTTAATTTAGGATTCGCCATTATATGCTTTGCGGTTTCGGAAATCAATTTGTCACAATCTGTTGTTAATCTCGAAGTCCTTATATTGAACCCAAAAATCCCCTCTGTATGTTCTACAACATAATCAAGATTTTTTTTCATTGCTGCTAATGCAGTTTCTTCCCTACCATCCATAGATTGGTTTGTGTGTGAAATCATCCCTAGAGCACCCGCATCTGCGACTGCTACAGCCATCTCGTTTGTTCTGTAAGGACCCATTGCAGCATTTGCGATTGGGTGCTTAATTCCAAACATTTCGGTAATATTAGTTTTTAACGTCAAAAAAGTTCACCTTTTATGATAATTAAATTGGAAATTAAATAAAACTTTCATCATTTGATTAAATTCTTCGAACTTTGAAGCAAAGACACCAAAAAGTTGCTTTTTTCACAAATTTTTTTTAACTTTTCTCTCTCAAATTTGAATTTTATCTTAAAAAATTAAAAAGTTGAATAAAAAAATAGATTTATTTGAATACTCACGAAAAACTACTGATCTTTATAATGTGGTGATCCTGCTTTCATGAAACGATTCAAGTGGCGCATTGAAGCTACCACTTTTCCTGTTTCTTTTTCTTCTAGTGTAGTATCGAGCCAAAAGTATTCTGTTTTCTTAGAAACTCCAATAGAAACATATTTCCCTTTAACAATATAAGGAACCCCAATAAATGCTGGTCCGTTTATATACCTCAGTTCAGTTGCTCCAAAGAAAGGAACCGCTTTAAATTCCTCAGTACTAGTTTCCCCATAACCCAATGCCATAACTTCAAACAATACTGTAGGATAAAAAATTGTATTTTTCCAAGGAGACTTATCTTTATCCATATAATAATCCAATTGGTCTGTAATTCTTTTTACTCCATTATTGACTTCTTCTTGTGTGAGTAGGATCTCTTTAGAAGGAAGCTCATCCCCGACTTTAATTTCAGCTAAAATACGTAATTCCTCAGGTCTACTATTTTTTAGTTCTATAGATTGTAAATATGATAGATCTTTAGGTGAACCTATTGATACTGTACCTGTCATTATCTGTTGTCCATTTTTCAATTCTGCCCAAGCTTTAACTTGTATATCTTCGGTTGAAACGGGCAATATTTTTTCAGTTGTATCTGGAGGTAATTCAATGATTGCTCTTACTTCTTCTTTGTCGATTGTTGCATATGTGTAATACATACTAACAGTTCCTTGCTCAAACCAACGATCACCAAATAATTTTAGTCCCAAGGGTGCAAACATGCTTAAGTGTATAGTTCCTTGAATCGTTCCGCCACGCATACCCACACTTTTAGCTACGTCGTCATCGTGAATTGACGTAGTGGCTTCTCTTATTAGATTTTCTGGTGCTCTCCAACCTCCGAAAATCTTTCCGTCTTTTATTTCAATATCATCTGCCATATATCATTAACCTATTTTTATATATTTTAAAAATAATCTATATTTACTTATTGAATATTTTTAAAAACTATTATGTCAATATTAAGTTTATATCTTAAAAAAAAATAAGCATTCTAATCGTAAATTTAAGGAATCAAAATTTATTAAGTAAAAGTAAAGTTAGCAACGGAGAAGGGTTAAAAACACACTATAAAATCATCTGATATTCAAAAAGCTTGTGAAAATTTTAAAGAAACAAAGCAATTAATTATTAAAGAGGAAATTTTTGAAATCCACATGAATAAACATCGTCTAACATTGAGTTACGTATTTTTTAACCCTAACGAAGAACTATTTAGCTGGTTTTTAAAGATCTTTTAATAATAATAAGACCTTCTTCTTATTAATAGATATAAACAATAGTAAAATTTATGATAAAACAATAATATAGAAAATTAAAGCTTATTAATGTTATATCATATAAAAGGTGTAAAATCATTTCAATAAAAAGAACTGAGATTCAGAAGTTAAAATCAGGACAATATATTATGGTTGATGAAGAGCCGTGTATTATTAAGAGTACTGAACGTTCAAAAAGCGGAAAACATGGTCATGCTAAAGTAAGAGTCGTATGTGTTGGAATGTTTGATAACAACAAAAGAAGTCTTACAATTCCATCCGGTCATGTTGTCGATACTCCTGAAATTATAAAAGGAAATGCCCAAATTAATTTTATTGAGGATGTATCCATCAATATTATGGATTTGGAATCATATGAATCATTTGATGTTCATTGGCCACAAGATGAGGATCTTAAAAAAAAATTACAGGAGCTTCAAGAGGATCCAAAAAAGATCTCAACAACTCAAGTAGAATATTGGCAAATGGCGGGAAGAACCCTTATAAATAGAGTCTTCAGTAATTAATCAATTTTTAATACTATTCATAAATTATCCAATTTTTTTTGGAGTATTTAAATAGAATGATCAAGGGCCATGGAGAAAAAACCAATTGCTTTAGCTTGTAGGTTGGATTTAGAAAGAGCTATTAAATTAACGAGAAGGATATTTGAGTACTTAATTCAAAAAGGGGAAGTAGTCTATCTTGAGACTAGAATTGCTCCAAAGATTCTACCTCATAATGGTATGGATTTAGGAGAAATGACCGCAGAGAAAATAAAATTCATAGTAATTGTTGGAGGAGATGGTTCAATTTTAAGAGTGGCAAGTGGTTTATCTCAACAAGACCCTCCCCCAATTCTAGGTGTAAATGTTGGTTCTATCGGATTCTTGGATGAATCTACTGAAAGATTGATCTTCAAAGATTTATCTAGGGTGTTAAACGGAGATTATTCAATAGAAATATGTTCAAAAATAGTTGCTTATATTGTAAAGGATTCTAGTGAAATTAAGTTAACTAATGCATTAAATGAAGTATTAATAGTATCTTCAAAAAGTTCTAAAGTCCTGCAAATGTCTATTAGAATTGATGGCGTATTTTTAAACCGTGGTTATTTAGATGGAATAATTATATCTACTCCTACAGGATCTACAGCATATAATTTAAGTGCAGGTGGAGCGATTGTGAATCCTAATATGGAATCTATGCAAATCACACCACTTAATAGTTATGCTGGATCTGGTTTAAAACCAATAATAGTACCTCTTGATTCTGAAATTGAGATTCAAATTTTAAGACCAAGATTAGATGCTAAAATTGTTATAGATGGACAGCAAATCATTAAAAATATTGCTCCTAATACTAAAATTAGAATTCGTAAGGCAGAATCTCAAAATAAATTTATTCGGTTTGAAGGAAGCTATTATGCTCGATTGAGAAAGAAAATTATTAGTAAAATAAGAAGAGTACCTATTGATGATTCTCCTGAATTATAATTTTAAAAAAAGTAATTTTTTATTATCTTTTCCAAAATTACATCACCGAAGAATAGTGATATGAATAAAAAAGATGATATTTATATTCTAGACGCTAATATTTTTCTAACTGGAATAGATTTTAATTTATTTATAGGAATTGCTTATACTACGCCTTCTATAATTGAGGAAGTAAGAGATCATAGATATATAGAAAAAAATAGAAATATATTAAATAAAATCACTGCTGCAATTGAAACTAATAAACTAAGGGTTAAATATCCTGAAAACAAATATATAGAAAAGGTTAATATTACATCAAAAAAAACAGGAGATTTCAAAGCTCTTTCGAATGC
>JBHLQA010000219.1:0-6145 GCA_048885285.1 Candidatus Odinarchaeota archaeon | reverse complement strand
ATTCGGCTTTTTAAATAGATTCGTGAGTACGAATTTTGGTTGCGTCAAATCTCACCCAACTGATAGATAAATAGAACGGTGGAATTAAGCCGCCGCAAGCGTGGCGCATGTTTTGCTTCTTTCGCAATAGCTGTGACACGCGCCAGCGGTCGGCTTTAATGATTTGTTCTATTGCAAAATTAATATTGGTATTGCGTTGTAACTATTTTTGTTCCTTCATCAGTTGCGTTAGCAACAAACTTCAAGTTTTAACTGCAATATTTTTATTTGCATCATCACTTCCTTCTACTTTTTCCCCCGTATTTTGCACTTCGAATTGCTTTCCTAACGTTGGCATGGGGAGTTTGAGATTCTAATGTTTTAAGATTTCCGAAAATTCCTCTTGATAAAGATTGTTGATATGGTTTAAGTACTTTATTAACTAACTCACAAGCAAATATTTGCACCTCGGGTATCCTATTTACTTGAAGCATTTGTAATACAATTAATTCAATCAGATTTCTATGTTTTGAAATATTTGACTTATTAATCTTTTCTTGAATTACTGAAATGATTTGGAGAAAATTTGCAGCTGGCTGCGCTCTAGAGCTGATTTGTTGGTGGATAAATTTCAGTATATTATCAATAAGTTTGTTTTTCGTCAGGGCATAGGAATGGTCTAGTATGATATTCAATAATTTTGTATCTCGTCGGGATACTATATGATTGAGAAGTGTTCCATTATTAATCCTAGATTTGATTGACTTGTCAAACCTTCTTTTTTCTAATATATAGAGTGTAGGAGAATGATGAAGTAAGTTACATATATGAGTATGATATGCAGTAAGATTATTTAAAAACACTTCATTTAATGATCTATTAATAAGATTGTTCTTTCTATTTTCAATACAGTTATTTTTTTCTTTCAGTAGCGCGATAGCTGTCTCATAATAGCTATAATCTACACCAACTAAAATCTCTTCAATCGAGGATTCAATCTTATCAACTGGCACTTCAAACTTATTCTCGTTAATAAAGTTCAATAATCTGAAAATTTCAGATTTTAGATTTATATCGGTAACTGCCCTTAGATCATTTGAGACCTCGTCAATTAGTTTAGTTCTATGGGGTAAAACCTTGATTAGGTGTTTAATCAGAGATACGAAACTTGTTATGGATTTATTATTTCTAGGGAACCAGATAGATATCCAATGATATGCAGTATCATCTTGAACGTGTTCACGAAGATCAATTATCAATTGAAATTCCTTACCAGCTCTTGCATTGAAATGGGGAATTAAATTGCTATCTGTAATAAAACTTTCAATATTCTCCAGAACTAATATATCCTTACTTAGTTTGTCTAATGGAACATTAGAAATATATGCCTTAAGAAGTGAAAGAGGGGTATTTTTTACATTTGGATGACTATTCTTGCTTAATATCCAAATAGGCTTTAGGAATTGTTCAGAATAGCCATAATTATTTGCGGTGAAGTAATGCTGCAGATTCTTTAACAGATTTTGTATATCATTTGGATTAGCTTCACTTATGGATTCATCAAATCTAGCTTTTTCAATAAGCGAAGTTGTGAAGGGTGTAATTTTCGAAATATATTTCTTTATTTCTTCTAGATCCTGAAATTCCTTTTGAACATCACTCACATTCAGAACTTTGCTGATAAGCTTGATAGCTGATAACGAAATTTTATTATTGAAGTACTGTTTGTTTAGACCAAGTATAAGATTCGCTCGACCAGTATATTCAACTTGCCTAAAATCAGAAAAATCAATATCCTGCAAAATAGTGTCCACGAGATTCTCGTCTAGAAATGATTTAATATGATCTTCCTTTTGAAATAGTGCGAACACATTATACTCACTTTTGTATAGGTTTAGTAGTTTACTTTGTATTGATTTCTTTTGATTAACAGTGAGTTTATTATGAAGAGATTCTAGTTGTGAAATGACTGAATCAATGAAACCAGTTTTAAGGTTTAGTTGAGAATTATCATTGACCACTTTATCAAGGTATTCAGTCCATCTTTGAATAATAGTATTGAATGTTTTACTACTCTTGCCAATTCCGTGCTTTTCAATAAGTTCAGTATTTAAAGCCATTGGTGAGATCAGTGAGATATTGCATTTCTCAGCTTTGATTTTATTCGAAATCTCTTCATAAGTGGTTTTTGGTAATCTCAGTTTAAAAAATCTTGTCAAGGAAAAGATGCTATTCAATAAATTCCCAAGCAAGGTAGAGTTCTGAGTGTTTCTTACCCTTTCCTTTAAAATATCCCCAAGGCTATTAATGCTATTAGCAAGATCCAGTTTTTTAATGTATTCCAGATCCTCCTTCTGACCTTCAGTTTGTTCTTTTTCTGAATCTGACAAAATCTCCTCAAGTATATTCGAATCGAGTAGTTTAATTAATTTGTTGATATTTGGAAATTTCTTCTCTTGATCAGTTATACGAAACGTGTAAAATGTTTCTAACGACTCAATTTGGATATATTCAGTAGTAAGAAGTAACTCCCTTAATTCTTCAGTTCTTGATACGTCAATATCTTTTTCACCTAGAAGAACCTCATCTATTTCAGTATCCTTAAAGGATCTAATAGATTTGTTCTTATACTTTTGCAGGAAATCAGGATATCTTTGAGCAACCAGAAGGTATTTAGCTAATTGTGGTACGTTTTCATCACTAAAACCAACTTCGAGTTCCCCTTCAATTTCTCTTTCTTTCAATAAAATATAATTGGAAATTAGGATATTAATAAATTGAATAATCTGCCTTGGGTTGTTTGAGAATACTTGCGTTATTATTGCTGCTAAATCGTCATTGTCAAATTCACTGATTTTTGTGTCACGTAATTTCTGTCTTGCATAATTCTCAAGTTCAGTAGAATAGAAATCAGGAATCCATATTATTGCATTAAAAAACTTCCTCAGATATTCATCAGAATAATCATGTATAGCTTGATCATTTGAGCCAATATTATAGGAATGTCTATAATCTGAACTTCTAAATACCTTTTCTAAGTGTTCCTTAATCGCCACTACATCACAAGGAATCAGAAATACAACATCGGATTCACATTCTTCATCAATTGGCTCTAGGAATGTTTTAATCGTAGAAATGATTTCAATCGATTTGTTTCCTGGAACCCTATCGAGGTTATCAAATACGATACAAATCTTCCCACAGTTTAATGATTCTAGAATGTGCTTAAAAGATGATTCAAATTCAACGGGATCTTTAAATGGTTCTTTTTCGATGGAAAAATGTACTGATTTTCGATATCTATCAAAAAGAAATCCTAAAAGCCCAGCGCCTGATATTAACGTTAGGAAACCCGATAAGAACGGCAGGACTTTTTTCCAGTCCATTATATCTACATAATGGTCAACTAGAAGAAGTAGTATAATTAGAAGTATTATTGGAGTGGAGAATATGAGGGTAATTGTTGCATCGTTTCGAACTTTTTTCCAGTCAATCTTACTTTTCTCGCTTGATTCTTTGTACTTACTATCAATCCGTGGTTCAAGTTGTATATCTTGTTTTAATATATTTTTTTCTCGATTGATTTTTTCTAGTGACTTCTTTAAGTTTTTTAGAAAAGCTCTTCTTAAAGCGTCTCCTTCGTGTTTCCAAACATCAAATATTACTAGAGGAATATTGTCCTTCTGTAATGGAATTTTTAATGATTCAGCAATAGTACTTTTTCCTGTTCCCCAACCTCCAAATAATCCAATGGTAAATGATTCTGGGCTATTATTTATCATCTTCCTTAATGATGAAACAATCCCATGATGACCGAATTGCAATTCATCTGTGTTATCAGATTTTATGGGTTTTTCTGTGAGATAAGTAAAGACTAACTCTCTCTTATCTGCTTCTGCTTCCTTCTGGGTTCGTTTTAGCATTTTGTTTATAATAGAGCTTAATTCAATACGGAAACCTTTAGTCACGCTATGGATTCTGGGTATCAATTCACCCTGAAATTGAAAATTAGGAATTTAGTTATCACTATTGCTACTCGATGGGGGCCGATTGATTATCGAGTCAGTTTATAATTTTACAATAGAACGGTGGAGCTAAGCTGCCTGCGCCAGCTGGCAGGTCTTTTTGCTCTACCGAAAACCTTTTGTGCCTATCATAAACCATACGTCTGCAAAAAGCGTGACAGCCAGCAGGTCTGCTTCAGCGATTTGTTCTATTCGATTTCTTCCAATCCTATTCTGCATACTTCTGAATCCTTCCAAACTGGATCCTGCAGGCCTTAATTTTATAACAACGTCTTTCGTACTAATATAGAGGCAGAAACGCAATGATCTGGTATATGCTTAGGCGAAATGTCGTTTCTTGTCATATACCAGTCTGTAAGACGAATATTCGCCCACCAGGCCAATCAAGTTTTTTACCATACTGCCCCGACCAGGGATATGTAACTACACCTACCCTTTTTACTTGCATGCAGGATGGGATCTGCACTAATCGACGATATGGTATTCATAACCATTATGAGAATAGAACGGTGGAGCTAAGCCGCCTACGCCAGCTGGCACGTCTTTTTGAGTTGTTACATCTCACCTATCCACAAAAAGCGTGACAGCCAGTAGGTCGGCTTCAGCGTCTTGTTCTACTTCTCTGTTCGTTTTTGAGTTATAGTGTGGTAACAATGTTTGAAAATGTTATTGACTAACTCTCTTTCCTGTATAAGTCCATCTTATAAGAGCAGCTGAAGTCATGTAAGTTGTCATGTATATACTATCGGAGAAAAAATTACCTTCTAGACGTTGACCTGGGAAATCTGCACCTTTAAATGTAGAATCAGTTAAATCTAATTCAATCTTTACAAATATATCTCCTGACACCTGTAAAATAGAATTGCTATCATAATTTGAGACTTCAAGGGTTGTATAGTAGGTTGTATCTGGTTTGAATAAAGCATGTTCTGAATCAAGGTGGTTTACATAGACAACCTGACATTCATACGATCCACAGAATGGATCTAAGGGATCAATCGCTCCGTTTTTCGAGCATGATTGAGAGGTGAAAATATTATAAATCAAAAAAGTGTATAAAACTAACTTTTGTCCCATTTTTAGCTTGTGTTTGTTGACTCTTGATTTGGTTATTGAAGTTTAGAGTTTCTATTAAATAGAAGTAGAACGGTGGAGCTAAGCCGCCTGCGCCAGCTGGCAGGTCTTTTTGCTCCACCGAAAGCCCTCGGACCTTACCAAAAACCATACGTCTGCAAAAAGCATGACAGCCAGCAGGTCTGCTTCAGCGTCTTGTTCTACTTCTTATATTCATCTATACTTTGGGAGTCTGATATATAAATTGTACACTGTAGAATATAGTATATTGCAATATAATCGGCCAGCACTCATAACTTTCTTCGTTCTTCGTTGAACTTTCGAATGATTTCATTGTGATGAATTTGATTTCTCTCTTCAATGCTCTTGAGAATTTCACCGATATCTACATAAATGTCAGTATGAAATATTACTTCAGCGGAAAATACTTTTTGTTTTATTTCATATATGAATTTTTTAAGAAGATTGAGAAGTGCTTCAATCTCAGTTAGTTTTACATTAACCTCCTGTAATAATTTTTGCCTGTCAGAATGGGCATAGAATTTATCCCTTAGGGTGGTTAATCTGTCACGTATTTCGGTAATCTTTTCTGCATTGAAATCAGTATAGAAGCTTTTGATTTCATTCAGAGTAATCGACGATTTAAAGTCTAGACTTTTATAATTATTGAGCATTTTGTTTATGAGACCATAAACATTGTAATGTTGACTTTTATTATCATATTGAAATGCCTTGCACAATTCTATGATTAGTATATACCAACTTGAATAAATGATAAATACTAAAAACCGAGAATCAGTGAAATCTGTTTTTTCGTACTTGGAAATTAGTTTAAGACAATAATAGTATTCATATGATGTAGTATAAATCAACCAAATCTGAGAAATATCTTCTTCCAAATCGTTTTTTGAATACACTTTCTAGAGCATTAATTCTTGCCTGTAAATTCTAAATAACCCAGAAAAGATTTAAATTACTTTATAAGAAGTAGAACGGTGGAGCTAAGCTGCCTGCGCCAACTGGCTTGCCTTTTTGCCATACCATAAACCTATTTACTCTACCACAAA
>JBHLQA010000218.1:0-6180 GCA_048885285.1 Candidatus Odinarchaeota archaeon | reverse complement strand
GAAAATCATTTCGTATTGTTCTAATAAGTACTTTTTCGGCATTAGCAATAGTTTTAGGGTATTTGTTAGCATATATACCCAATATCGAGTTATTTACTCTGACAGTATTTTTAGCAGGTTTTATTCTAGGCAAAAGAGATGGTATGATAATGGGTTTTTTAAGTTCATTTACTTTCTGTTTTTTTAATCCTTTAGGGGCTTCTCCTTTACCGCTTTTTGCCTTTCAATTAACACACTATTCAATTACAGGTTTGGTTGGAGGCATAATAGGTAATCTTTTCAAGAAGAGAAAATTATTCGAGTTTAATGATGATTTGTATAAGCCCTCAGTTATGACATTATTTGGTGCTATAGGGGCACTTATTACTTCGAGTTTTCAATTCTTATCTGCTTTAGTAGAAGTTTTATCTTATTTTGGTACACTAAATGAATATGTACCTTATTTAATGACCGGTTTAATATTTACTGTCGTTCATATTATTGGAAATACATTAGGATTTATCTTTATTTTACCGGGATTAATCCCGTTAATAAAAAAGATGCTCTATTAAATCAAACTCATTATTTAAAAATAGTGAAAAAGGCTATTGTTGATGGAAGCATCATAACTAATAATACTATTAAACAAATTAATAGACATATTTTTCTTTTTCTTTTCTCATCTTCTACTTCATTAAGATTTAAATCTTCTTTATCCATTGCATTTTCTCTGAGGATTAGATTGAAAAATATAATTAGATAAGAATGAGTAGTGAAAAATTTATACTTTTTTATTCTGCTTGAGATAATAAGGTAATTTTGCCACCAGCAGCTTCTATTTTTTCAACAGCTTTTTGCGATGCGCTATTTACGGTCACATTGACTACTTTATGAATCTCTCCTTTTCCTAATAGTTTCTGAATATTAATTTCATTCATATTTATACTATAAGTATTACCAGACTTCATGGCTTTATTATCAATAACGAGATTATCAATCTTTTGGTCTAAATCTTTAATATTTATTGTATTAACTTTATAAATCCGGAGTATATCCTGAGGTCTTTTAAAACCTTTCTTTCCAATATCCCAATCAGGATCTGGAAAACCGAGTTCTTTTTGTTTTAAATAATAGCTCTTTTTACTTTTTTTCCATTGAGTAGTTTTTCCTCTTCCCGCACGTTGTCCTGTCTTTCTATGCTGACCTACTCTCCCATACCCGTGAGTACGTCTTCCCCTCATATTTCGAACTTTTTTAGGATATTTTCGTGTAATAATTATTCACCTTCAGGTTAGAGCATTTTGTAGATTAATTCATTTATATATGGACCAACATTCCCCAGTGATCCTCCTTCATTGTAATGTTTCTTAATAGTACCTTTATGTCCTTTTCTTGGGGGATGTAATCGGAATACTGGTTTAATTTTGTATATATATTTTTCTCTATATTGTATTTCTCCATTAAGTAGTGCTTTAGCTAATTCTTTAAAGCTTTTATAGTCAGTTAATTTCTTAATATGTTCTTCAGTGAGTACCTTGTTACCTTCTACTCTTCCTCTCACTCTTAATAATCTTATTAAAGTCTTTTCATCAATTTCTCCAAATGCTATATAATCTTTACATTTTATAAGCATACCTTTATAGGAAGGAGTACCCCAAATTAATACCCCATGATTTACTCTATGCATTCTAAGCATCTTTAATGTGTCCAATATTTTACTCCTCATACCCGGAGCACCTCTAATACGGACGGCAAAATATAATTTTGGAGTAAGATTTGTTTCCTTCATTTTTATTTTTTTTTTTGCCATAGCCATTCCTACACCACTCTATTTTATATATTAAAGTTAAATTTATGAGCATTTTTTAAAGCATCAAAAGTAGCTTTAACTAGATTTTCACTCGTCCTTGTGTCACCATATGTTTTACTCCACACGTCTTCAATTCCGCATAATTTTAATACTTGTTTTACTTTATCCGCACAAGCTAATCCTACTCCTGCAGGTGCTGGTATTAATTGAATTCTTACTGAACCACATTTCCCTTTGATTTTAAAAGGTATACTATGTGTTCCTCCACATCCACATTCTTTACTTCCGCAACCTCTAAGTATTGGGACAACAGAAAGTTTAGCTTTATCAATTGCTTTTCTAATTGCTGGTCCGACTTCTTTACTTTTAGAAGCTCCTACTCCTAGAAAACCATCGGAGCCTACAATGACTACTGCTTTAAATCTACTACGTTGGCCACTGGCGGTCATTTTTTGTATCATACGTATAGTTATTACATCTTCTTTAAGTTGTGGGAGTAATATATTGATTATTTCTTTTTCTTTTACTACTAAATTATTTTGAAATATTTTATCTAATGTCATGAGCCCTTGTTGAACTAATTCGCCTAAACGCGTCTTTGGGGTCCATTCTTCATCCATATTTCTTAAACGACTCATTTAATTCACATTTTTAAATTTGATTTTCAATTTTTTTTGATGAATCTGTTATCATTTGACTTATTTTCAATGGATTAATTTTATTCTTATTTAAATATCCTGAGAAAAGTTGTTCATAAATTTCTGGCTCATTTAATTTTAGAGTCTTAGCATACTCTTCAATATGAATTCCTTTAATTCGGTCTTCTAGACTTACTGGAAAAAATTGTTCTCGATATGGAATATCTACTCCAGCGTCTATTAATCCTTTACAAGCAGCAAGTACTCGATTTCGATGGTAGAAAATGCCTAAATCAAAAATACCACCCTCAATATTTTGTTTTTTGGCCCTTAATCCTGCTAAATACCCAGTTAAATAAGCAGCGGGAATATTTCCCGTGTTCGCATTCCATCCATATTTAGAAGTTAATTCTTTAGAAAATGCCGAGGTTAAAACTTTATCACCACCTAGTTTGGACTGAATTATTTGAACTCTCACATGATTATTTGAAACTCGAATAACTACTCTTAGTTTTCTTGATTTCAACAATTTTAATCTTTTATGAAAATCCGTTTTACCCTCATGACGCCTTCGAAACGATCTTCTATACCTAGGCCCTTTAGCCATTTCTAACGACCTCTCCCCCTTCTTATTAATTCTTTTTCTCTAATGTACCTATTTAATTGAGCAACACTATTGAACATTCCACCTTTAGCATTCTTATATAATTTTCGATAATTAGCGGGTGTAATTAATTTTCTATTCCTAAGTTTTTTAAGTTCTCGTCTGATTGGGCGAATCCGTCTAATCCAGGCTTTCTTTTTTGGTGTTCTCGCATATTTTGTACCCTTTCGCTTACCTAATCCTCTAGCTCTTCCCTTCTTCCTCCGTTCATGTCGTAGATTTTTTCGATAATTTGAAATGCCTGTTTTATATTTTTTCTGTATAACGCCTTGCTTTATTAAATTACGAATATCATCTCGAGTTATTGCTAGCGAAATATCTTCGATTAAATAAGGATCGAAATAAACTCTATTTTCTCCGCATTTTAGAATTTCTGCTGCCATTCTTTTTTGTGGTTTTAAGTTCATTTATTATCTCCTCTTTTTATTGGCATTTTTTTCATCTATCTCAAGAGATTCTTCTAAATCATCCTTATCTAAAGATTCTTCATCTTCCATATCATCTAAAGGAGCTTCTGCGAGTTCCTCTAAACTCTCAATTTCTTTTTGAGAAACACCAAGATTTAATATTTTGAAGCCCCTTTTTTGGCAAATATCAATAAGACTTATTCTTTTTTTTGAACCTAATTTACTAGAGATTTTAATAGCGTGTTTATTTTTATTAAGATTTTCCAAATCTTGGATTGTTGTAATCCTTACTTCTATATACCCTGAAGGATGTAACCCTCTTACTTTCTTTGGTGATCTATATCCAACTGAGGGGGATTTTACACCAGACTTCTTTTTTTTTCTTGTTTTTGAGTCAATACCTCGAGCTTTTCGCCATGAATCCTTAACTCTTTTATAACGCCACGATTCTACTCGTCGAAATGAAGGACGTTTTTTACTTATTTTTTTCCTCAGTTCTAATAATCTTTTATCTTGTACCATAATAATTACCTTACTTTAGGTGATTTCCCAGATAATTTCATCTCCAATCATTTTTTTATATAAATAGACCCCATCTTGAAACACCCTAGGATCTTTTTTCCGAATACGACAAGCTCTTTTAACATTAGCTGCTGCTTGACCTAATGCTTCTTTATCTGGTCCAATAAAATATACATCATCCCCCTTTACTTCGACTTTTACATTCTGTGGATATTTTGCTTTTCTAGGAGCTCTTTCTCCTAAGAAATTAACTACATGAATCTCATTCTTATCTGATTTTACTTCACAATTACAAGGAAAATGCGAATAACAAATTTTAGATATATATTTATAATTTGTTTGAACTCCAATGATTAAATTATTAATAATACTGACAACAGTTTTAATTAATGCTAATGTACCACTTTTGGGAAAGTTTGTAGTAAAAATAATTTTATTTTTCTCGATTGAGACCTTTATACCTCTAATATGTGAGAAATCTTTTGTTATATTACCATTTGAACCTTTAATTCGAATAAGATGTCCCCCTTCTAAAGTGACTTTCACATCAGCAGGGATTTCTAATTCTTCTTTAAAGAACGCAATTTTTACCATTTGATATTCTCCTCATAATAGATTAATAAATATAACATAAAGTATGTCCACCAATGTGGTTTTCTTCTGCCTCACTCATCGTCATTATACCTTGATTTGTGGTAAGAATTATTATCCCTAATCCAGGTGCTGGCAATAATTTTCTTTCTAACATTTCAAATTGAGATATTTTATAATTTAATCTCATTAATCCTGAACATTCATTTATTTTACCTAACAATGCTATCTTAAATTTTCCCTGTCTCCCATCTAAATATTTCTCGAATTCTCCAATATATGCATGGCTTTGAAATATTCGAAGAATATGTTGAAGTACTTTTGAAGCGGGAGCGAGTATAACCTCTTTCTTACGTGCTCTTTCTGCGTTTTTAAGGGCACAACATGCATCTGCAATGGTGTTTGGCATAATTATTCACTCTTTCCTAAAATTTCTTATATTATTTTAATTAATAAAATCAGGAACAATATCCAGAATTATTATTTTAATTTTTTCCATCCATTAGTCCGTATAGTTCTAATTAGTAATGGATTAAATTTTAATTTTATCAATTGATACTGAAACTTAAAATAAAAGAATAAAACTTAAAAATAATTTAATTTAAAAAAATTAATTTTCTTTTTTTGCTTTTTCTCTCCAGTAATAAAAATTTGATTGCACCTGATCTAGAAACAAGGATCTAAACATTGAAAGAGTCATATTAGGATTTTTCTTATATTCACTAAGATATTTGAGATATTCTATATTTTCAAGATCATTTTTTATAAAATCATAATTTAGATTATATACATCTTTTGGTGTAAATTTCTTAAGTTTAATATATTCTAAGAATTCTCTTCAACCTATTGAAGTTCTCCACGTTTTAACAACTTCCATAGAATATATTAAATCTACATTTTCTGAAAATAATTTAGAAATTAATTTCAACTATTCAAACATTCAAAAATCAAATTTTAATGGATTATATGTTCAAGGTGATAAATTATTAAAGAATGCATTTGAGAATATCTTATTTAATGCAATATATCACAATGAAATCTCAAATGTTCAAATATTAATTAAAGTCTCAAAAGTAATTTTGAAAAATAATAATTTTATTAAAATCGAATTTGTTGATAATGGAGTTGGTATTACCGATGCAAGGAGAAAATCCATTTTTCAAAAAGGATATGAAATCCAAGAATGCTTAAATGAAATGGGTTTTAGACTAACACTTGTTAATAAATTAATAAAGAAATATAACGGATATATTTGGGTGGAAGATACAGTGAAAGGAGATCATAAAAAGGGTAGTAATTTCGCAATTTTAATTCCTGAGATAAACGAAAAACCTTACATTCTTGCCTAAGGAAGATGTTATAATTCGAAATATTAAACAATGATATGGAAAGAAAATTCTAGTTAGATTAATCATATCTAATTAGAACTTTCTTAATAATTACAAATCTTAGAAATTTTAAATTAATTTAAAAAATTATAAAGTTAAATTTAATTAATTAAAAAACAAAGGAAAGATGGCCTAGCTCGGCATTGGCATCACGTCCAGAATTCAGCGTGAGATTTACACC
>JBHLQA010000217.1:0-6194 GCA_048885285.1 Candidatus Odinarchaeota archaeon | reverse complement strand
TAATTGTGGTAAGAGAATGAGTAAGTGAAGCACTAATAAATACAATTATTATTAAGAAGTAATAAAGAAACAAATCTTTAAAAAGCACTTCATTTGTCGGACGGTTTATTTTAGTTAGATTTAAGAATCGTTTATATAGAAGATCAAAAATAAATAGACCTTGTATTAAAACTAAACTCGATGGCCAGAACTGATACATCATATAATTGAATCCTAAAAAAGGAGCCTCTAAGATAAATACTCCAAATAATGCTAAGTTTTCATTTTTGAAAATTTTCGTAAGTAAATTATAAAAAACTAATGCAGATAAAAGAATAGTATAGAACGTGAAATATGATGGAATAAGAGCAATATCTACTCCTGAAAAAAAATGCAATATTGAACTAAATATATGAAAACCTAAACTTCCATAGTATTCATTCAAAGGTAAAAAAGTCATTTTTGAAATCATCTTTATAATTGAAATATGTAACCATGCATCTGTTCCGAAGAAATAGTCAAATCTTACAACATTTAAAATACAATTTAATACCAAAAATATAATTAAAAGAATTTTATTTAAAAGAAATTTATTTTTTATCAGATTTAAAAGAGAAAAATCATTTTTTATAAAACTTTTTGAAGATGAAGATATTTTAAATTTAAATAATTTATATTTTTTTGTTTTAAGTTCAGTTAGCATTAAGTATACAATAATGGTTAAAAACAGAATAATCGTTGAAAAATAAATAAAAAATGCTGTTATTTTATTTAAAATAAAAAACAAAGAATAACCTAATAAGATATAGTAAGATAAATTGAAGACCAACGTCATACTTAATTTTTCTAAAAAATTAAAATTCTTTTTCTTGAAAATTATAAAAAAAACTGGATAACTTGGTAAAAAGAGTACACAATAAATACCACTCAAGAGAACAAGTGAATTATATAAAAAGTTTAATAATGGAATGTTAGCAATTCCAGTAATGATGTTCAAATTAAGTAGAGCAAAAAAAATTAATAAACTTGAAAAAAAAGAAATAACAAGGCTAATAAGGAATGCTCTTTCTTTCAGGAAAAATATTAATTTTATTAATTTTAATCTCCAATTTTTCATTATTTTGAGTATTTTTACTGAATTAAATAATATTACTATATGATGATTCTTAAAAAGAACGTAATAATTAAATATTTTTTTTGGATTATTTTTCTTAAATTAGAAAAAGACTTAATCTTAAAAATATATTTATATCGTATATTGATAAATGAATTTATTCGGGATATATGAATATTTTAATAATATCACATTTTTTTCCTCCCCATATAGGAGGAGTTGAGACGGCTTCTTACAATACAGCAAAACATCTAGCTAATCGTGGTCATAATGTAATAGTACTAACAAGTAAATATAAAAAATCACTTCCAAAATATCAGGAAATGGATGGTTTTTTAATCAATCGTCAAAAGTCTTATCATCTTCCAGAAATAAAGTATATACCTCAAAGTTCAAGTTTTGGAATTATTCCACAAGCGATATATAAATTAACAAGAATTATAAAAAAGCATCAGATTCACATAATTCATGCAGAAGGTCGCCTTTTTCCAATTACAGTTTTTACAGCTTTATTTAATAATCTAATTTATAAAAGAAGAATGTTTATTACTGCCCAAGGTAGATTAGAGATAGGTATAACTGGTTTTTTTGAAAAAATTTTTGATTTAATTATTACAAAACCTATATATCAAAAGATTAAACAAATAATTTGTGTTAGTAATTCAATTAAAAATCGTTTATTATCTTTTGGTATAAAATCAGAAAAATTAATGGTAATTCCCAATGGTGTTGATATTTCTAGCTTTAATCCAAATAAATCATCACAGTTTCTAGATAATTTTGTTATTAATAAACAAAATTTTAAAAAAGTAATATTTGTAGGACGCTTAGATCCTCAAAAAGGAGTTGAGTTTCTTATTAGAGCTATACCCTATGTTTTAAATGAGTATACTAATGTTCATTTCTTTGTCCTAGGAAATGGTAATTTAGAATTGAAGTTGAAGAATCTCGTTAGGATACTGAAAATCCAATCTTTTGTTACTTTTATAAATATGATTCCATTAGAGAAAATGGTTGATTTTTATGCTTCAGCAGATGTATTTTGTTTACCTTCTCTCCATGAAGGATTTCCTTTAAGCGTTGCTGAAGCTTTATCGATGGGACTGATAATTGTAGCATCCGCGACAGAAGGGATTCCAGAAGCGATAATCGAGAATAAAAACGGATTCCTAACAAAACGCGGAAATGTAAATTCTTTAGTTAAAAAATTATTAAAAGCATTAACACTTAGTGATGAAAAAGTTAAGGAGATTCATGACCGCAATATCAATTTAGCTAAAAATAAATATTCTTGGGAGATTATTATAGATCAAATTGAGAAACTTTATTATAAATAGAGTTTCTAATTTGGTTTTAAAAAACATAATACTATTAACTTTCAGAATAGATGAAAAAAATAAAGATTCTTTATTTATTAACAGGATTTACTCCTGGAGGAGCAGAACTTACATTCAAAAATATTATATTAAACTTGAATCAAGATATTTATGAAATTTCTGTTTGTAGCATTACACATACTACAGATATATTTGATTTAATAAAAGAAAGAGTAAAGAATATTTATTTTTTAGGAGTAAAAAATAATTTTGGATTTCTAAAAGCATTTATCTTACTACGAAAAATATTAAATAAGGAAAATCCTGATATTTTACATTGTTTTATGTACCATTCGAATCTTCTTGGAAGATTTGCAGCAATTGGTTTTAACATTCAAGTAATATCCTCGATAAGAACTAAGTTAATTGATAAAAAGTTAATTAATTTTCTTGATAACCTAACTCAACGACTAGTAACTGTTTATATGGTAAACTCAAAAACACTTGCTAATTTTATTCAAAAATATGGAATTAAAAAGCAAAAAGTAATTTTAATTGAAAATGGAGTTGATTTCAATAAATTCAATTTAAATATATCTGCTGATAATCTCAAAAAAGAACTTAATCTACCAAATATACCAATTATTACGATGATAGCTAATTTTAAAAAGCAAAAAGACTATCCAACAATGATTAAGGCTATAGCGCATTTACAAAAAGATATAAATGTATCTTTTCTTGCTGTAGGGACGGGATTAAAATTTGAGGATGAGACAAAACAAATTAAAGATTTAATTAATAGCTTAAATTTAAAAAATTTTAAATTGTTAGGTTTTAGAAATGATATTCCTGAAATTTTATCCATAACTGATATTTGGGTAAGTTCCACGCTTTTTGAAGGACAATCTAATACGTTATTAGAAGCAATGGCAATGAAGAAACCAATTGTTACTACAAACATCCCTGAAAATATTGAACTAGTCAGAAATGGAAAAGAAGCAATTCTAATTCCAATTAAATCTCCAATCAAAATAGCTAATGCTATAAT
This sequence comes from Candidatus Odinarchaeota archaeon, assembly GCA_048885285.1. GTDB lineage: Archaea > Asgardarchaeota > Lokiarchaeia > Sigyniarchaeales > SOKP01 > Loki-b32. The sequence goes on along the minus strand of JBHLQA010000217.1, from coordinate 2,737 downwards.
TAAATTATTACAAAATAAGAATCTTGCTAGACAATTATCTGAAAATGCTTATGATAAGGTCTTTAATAAATTTGAAATATCACAAATGTATGAAAAAATAAAAAAATTATACAAATTTATAGTGTAGTATATTTCATTTAAAATTATAATAATCTTTTTCCAAATATTTAAGAGTTTATTACCTGAATTTAATAATTTTTTAAAATTTGTATGTTTTTAAGATTTAATATCATAGATAAATTTTAAATTATTGATTTTATGAATTCCCTCAAAAACAAAATCAGATTTAAAGCACAGGAATATTTTGGAAATTATAAAATTAAGGATTTTTTGAACTATTATAAAAAGAGTCAATTTTTCACAAAAAATCAGATTCATAAAATACAATGTGAGAAGTTGCAGTATTTAATTGATTATTCCGTTAAAAATATAAAATTTTATTCAAATTTTTTTAAACAAAATAATTTAAAAACAACAGATATAAAAAGATCTGAAGATTTAGTTAAACTTCCTGTTATTACAAAAGAAGTTTATAGAGAAAACTTTCCAAATAATATTGTAGATTTAAATTCTAAAAAAAAAGATTTAATCTTAAATAGCACTTCTGGTTCTACTGGAACTCCTTTTAAATTTTATCAAACAAGGAGATTAAGAGGACAGTCAGCAGCTAGATTAATTTTTTTCTATGAATGGGCAGGTAGATTATATGGAGAACCATTAGCACGAATGTGGGGTCATGTAAATTCTAATTTTAAGATTAAATTTTTTAATAAATATATTGAAAATGCATTAGTTGTTAATGCTTTTGATTTAGGAGAACACACTTTTCCAAGATATTTTAAAAAAATTCAGAAAAAACAACCAAAACTATTGGAATCTTATACGTCTGCAGCTTATGCTTTTTCGATTTTATTGAATAAAAAAAATTTATCATTAAATATCCCATCAACAATTGTATCAGGTGAGACTCTATATGATTTTCAAATTAAATTAATAAAAGAATCTTTAAACACAGAGCTTTATAACAGATATGGGTGTAGAGAATTTGGGAATATTGCTCAGGAATGTTCTAAACATAAAGGTATGCATATATATCAAGAAGAATTTATTATTGAGATTCTTGATGAAAATAATAATCCTGTTAAAGAAGGAGAAAAAGGTAAAATTGTAGTAACAGCATTAGATAATTATTCTATGCCATTTATTAGATATCAAATTGATGACATCGGAGTGATTTCTACTAAAGATTGTACATGTGGAAGAAATTTAAGGATGTTTGAATCAATACAAGGAAGAGTGACAGATATGATTTACTCTCCCTCTGGAAAACATATTTCTTTATACTTTTTTGCCCTTATATTTCAAGAACTAAGCGACTATATAAGTGAATTTCAAGTCCTTCAGAAAAAAAAAAGCGATGAATTAATTTTAAGAGTAATACCAACCAAAAAATTTAATGATACAATAAAAAGTAGAATTATTAATCAAGTTATGAAAATGGATGATTCTTTTATGATATCTGTTGATAAAGTCGATGAAATTAAGCCAGAACCATTTGGAAAAAAAAAATATTTAAAAGTTTTATAAAAGTACAATAGATTTAATCCATTCCATATGTATAATTTTTATAGTTAAAAGTTTAAAATAAATTATTAGTTTAATTTGATTTACAAATTTAGTCATGAAAAAAAAAATAAAAGTATGCTTTGTATCTCATTTTGTATATCCATTATTTAATAGAGATAGAGATATTCCTTTTGGAGGTAAGGAAGTTCAATTTTATCTGCTTTCAAGAGAATTATCAAAAAATAAAGATCTTTTAATAACTATAATTACTGGAGATAATAAATTAAAATCCAGAAGGATAGAATTGTATAATAATATAAAGATATATATTTCATTACCTACAAAAAATACAATTAAAAATAAACTAAAAGGTTTGATTTATTTCCTGTTAACATTAATTCAAGTGAATCCTGATGTAGTAATCCAAAGAGGAGGAAATATACTTACAGGATTATGTACATTTTATAGTAAATTATTAAAAAAAAAATTTATCTTTTCAATAGCACACAGAAATGACATTATTAAGAAAGGAAAACATGGATTAAACAGATTTTTTCATTGGTTTGGAATAAACAATACCGATTACATAATTGCTCAAAATAATGAACAGATTCAAGAATATGAACATTGGAAAGAAAGAAAAATTTTGAATATGAAAGTTATTAAAAGCGGATATGAAATAAAAAATTTTAGTGTAGAGGAGAAAAGATATATTTTATGGATTTCTAGAGCAGAACGGTGGAAAAAACCAGAACTTTTTATGGAAATCGCTGATAAATTTCCCAAAAAAGAGTTTATAATGATTTGTCCTAAAGCACAAGATAAAATATATTGGAAAACCATTTCCGATATAGCTTCAAAAAAAGCAAATCTTAAATTTTTAAATTTTATCCCATTTCATGAGATAGACAAGTATTTTCGGGAAGCAAAGATATTTATTAATACTTCGAGTTATGAAGGATTCCCGAATACTTTTATTCAATCATTCAAGAATAAAACACCTGTGATTAGTTTAAGCGTAAATCCAGATAATATTTTAATCAGACATAAGATTGGTATTTTTTGTAATGATAATCTCAAAAAATTAGAACTGTCTATAAAACAATTATTTGAAAATCAGGAATTATATAATATGTATTCAAAAAATGCATTTAATTATGCTAAAAAGAAT
>JBHLQA010000216.1:0-6199 GCA_048885285.1 Candidatus Odinarchaeota archaeon | reverse complement strand
CATTTAATAAGCCGACAATGATTAATTCGATAACGGATGCATCTGATATTAGATAAAGATAAAAATTCGTTGAATAAAAACCAACTAAAGCTATAATTAATAAAGTTGATAAATGTAATTTTATATCAATCCCATAAATTTTAGCTATTTTTATTTTTCACACCTCTTCTTAACTTTAAAATTTTCAATAATCAATAATTTATACTTTGTACTTAAAATATTGATTTCTAAGATATTTATGGTGTTTCATCTATAAATTCTATTTGTTTATTTATCTTAACCATTTTCCAATGGTAGATTATATTCTAAAAATACACCTACTTTTATTTTATGAAAAAAAAAGATTGGTTTTTAAATCTATGGTTAATGAATTGATGGAATATGTATATTAATTTATTTAAAAAATCGATTTCATTATCATATTTGAAAAAAAAATATAACATATGTTAAATTAATTTTTACAAAAATTTTATAATAAAATAAATCTTAAGAGGAAGAAAAAAAATGGTTAATGTTAAAAATTTAGTAGTGGTAGGTGCTGGGCAAATGGGCCATGGTATTGGCCAGATGGCGTTGATGGCAGGATGTAATGTTACTATGGTCGATATAAAAGATGAGTATGTAGATAAAGGATGGAGTAAAATTGATGAGGGTATAAAAAAACTCGAAGCAAAGGGGGGATTACCAGGAGGAAAAAGTGCTGCTGATCTTATGGCAAATTGTAAAAAATCAACAGATATAGCATCTGCAGTAAAGGATGCAGATATTATGATTGAAGCAGTTGTCGAAAAATTAGAAATCAAACAAGAGGTCTTTAAGACTTGTGGGGATAATGCTCCACCGCATTGCATTCTTGCATCAAACACATCTACAATGAGTATTACAGATATTGGAAAAGAATCAGGGAGACCAGATAAATGCATAGGAATGCACTTTTTTAATCCCGTGCCTTTAATGAAGTTGATTGAGGTTATTTATAGTGAGCATTCTTCTGATGAAAGTATTAATATAGGAATGGAATTTGCAAAATCCATACCTTGTCTTAGAGGGGAAAGATATATTGCAAAGGTATTAAAGGATAGACCTGGATTTATATGCAATCGAATTACGGCTCCTGTTCAAATTTATCAAAACTATGTTTTTGATAAAGTATCTGATGAGGGATTTTCTTGGGACCAATTAGATAATGATGGTCTGGGTGGACCTATGTCAATGACAATCTTAGCGGATTATGTAGGTATAGATGTTTTATACCATGGTCAAATGTATTATTCTAAGACTTTATCGCCCGATTTTACTCCAGGAAAAATAGTAACAAAACTATTCAATGAAGGGAAGTTAGGTATGAAAACAGGTCAAGGATTTCGGGATTGGTCTAAAGGCAGACCACAAGTTGATAAAAAAGCTGGTAAAGCCAGAATTTATAAGATGAAATATCCAATTGCGATTATGCTAAATGAAGCATGCAGAGTTCTAGAGGAAGGAATAACAACTAGTTGGGAAGTAATTGATGAGACATTAAAAGCAGGGATGAATATGCCTGGACCTATGGCTCCAAATGTAAATAATTGGCAGAACCAAGTTGAAGTTTTAAATGAGCTTGTTGAGCTTACAGGTAAAAAATATTTCGAACCGTGTGATTTATTAAAATCTGGGAAATGGGTAGAGATGAAATAAAAATAATTTAATTCTTTCCTATTTTTCTTTTTTTTCGCTCTTCAGATTCTTTAAATTAAAAATGATAATTCAATTTGTAAATTTTTAATTTTAATAAAAATATTACTAATTATCTTTAAATCAAGATATTAATAATTATAAAAAACAATATAAAAGAGGTTGGAATGAATGTCAGAAAAGAAATTTGAACATGTAGAGGTAGAGAAGAATGAAGAAGGGAATTATGCAGTTATTTCGATTAATAGACCAGATAAATTAAATGCCCTCACAACTCAAACATTGAGAGAAATTTATGAGGCAATGGAACAATTCGAGCTTGATAGCAGCATTAGATGTATTGTGCTTCGAGGAACAAAAAATGTAACAAAAAAAGCTGCCTTCTCTGCTGGTGCTGATTTAGCCTCTCCTATGGGAAAAGGAATGAAACCAAATATTCCTGTTCATTGGACTATCTCTATGCAACAAAAACATAGATATTATAGCTTAATTGAACAATTTCCAAAACCAGTTATTGCAGCAGTAGACGGATATGCTTTTGGAGGTGGATGTGAATTAACTCTTGTATGTGATATTATCATTGCTACCAAGAGATCATTTTTTGGATTCCCTGAAATAGCAAGAGGTATTTTTCCAGGAAATGGAGGTACTCAAAGAATGGCAAGACGTATAGGAGTGAATCGAGCACTAAATATGTGTTATTTTGGAGAACGCGTTGCAGCAGATAAAATGCTTGAATGGGGACATGTAAGTTACCTGTGTGACGATGGCGAAGAATTTGAAAAACTTATTCATGAAAAAGCTTCTTGGTTAGGAAATGGACCCACAACCAGTCTATTAATAATTAAGAAAGCAGTAAAATTTGGAACCCAAGCATCTATAGAAATAGGAAATCAATTTGAAATGTTAGGTTTTGGAGTAAATGCAGGATCTTCAGATGTTAATGAAGGTGTTCAAGCCTTTCTAAAAAGAAGAGAACCAAAATTCACTGGTGGAATGTAAGCTCTGTTATATCCTATTTTTTCCTTAATATATTTTTACTTTTTTTTTTTGAAAAATTTATTATATCTTATTTTAATATATCAGATAATAGAACTTATTAGTAGTAAACCATGTCAAATGACTTTGATGTTATTGAAGAAATTAGTGATAGAAACCTTTTTCTTAGAAAAATATCAAAAAACGATATAGATTTCTTTTTTAAAAGTTTAAATGAAAAAAATTTAACAGCATATTTATCTTTAGGACCTTTAAGTTCATTAGAACATTCTAAAGCTTTAATTAAAAACTATTTAAGATATTGGGATAAATATGTCCAATTTAATTATATTATTGAAATACATAATCTTGATATTATTAAAATCGGCTCAATAAGTCTTTGGAATGTTAATTGGCAACATAGAAGAACTCAAATCGGTGTTTGGATACTCCCTAAATTTTGGGGAAAAGGATTAGCAGAAAGATCTCTGAATTTAATTAAAAAAATTTCATTTAATCATCTAAAAATGAATCGACTTGAAGCATATATAGCATTGGATAATAAAAGATCAGTATCACTTTTTGAAAGAAGTGGTTTTAAGAGAGAAGGGACTCTAAAGCAATATTTAAAATTTCAAGGAAAATATCATGATGCAATAATTCTAGCTCTAACAAAAGATAATTTATTAAATTAAATGTAAGAAAAAATACTTTATTATATTTTTATTTATCCCGATCCAGTGATTTATCGACTAATTTATCCAATTCTTCTTTCTTTTCAACAGCTTCTTTAACTAATTTTTCAGATACTATTTTCTGATCTAAGGGTTTTTCAATATCAATATCCGCTATTGGTTCTTGTTCTGAAGAAGATGGCTTTTTGAATTTTGGTCTAAAGCCTACTTTAGAGGCCTTTCCAACTTCTTTAGTATATTTCTTCTTAAACGCACTTTCCCTGTCCATAATACCGACACTAGGTGGTGATTTACGGTTCAATGTTTTTCGATATTTTCTTACTTTTCTTACTTGTTTAGGATATTTTAAATAAGCATAATATGCATAGAGATAAATAGCTAATCCAGAGATTATAACCATGGAAACACCTAACAATATTGGAAAAATAATGTTTTCAGGTGCCTCCTCACTAGTAGCAGAAGCATAAATTTCATAATCTTCTATTTGATAATCATCACCAACCTGAGCAGATATTTTTATTTCATAAGTTCCTTCAGGAAAATCTGGAATAGTATCCTCATAAATACCATCATTGTTTTCATCTGTAAGAATTCCACTTTCTCCCTCCCAAGTATAACTCACAAATGCACCTAAAACATCTCCACCAAAATCTGTATTATTTATTCTTACCCTTAACCTAATATTTTCTCCAGTTCTAGTCTCAATTGTATTCAATCCAGATACAGAAATAATTTCAAGATTAATTTTTCTAATAGAGACTGTGATTTCTTCGGTTTGCGTTTTATAAGTATCTGATTGTGATTTGACATTGAAGAAATGATCCCCTATGTCTAATCTATCAGTTGTGTTAATAATTAAGTAATAATTTTCTAAACTGGCATTTTCAGTAAGATATGATGAATATGTTTGAGATGTTAATAACACATTTGCTCCTGAAATATGAGATCCTCCAAGGGTCTCATATTTTACTGAAACATTTAATATTTCATTCTTAATTATTGCAATATAGGGATCTGAGGTAACATCTTGATTATTTAAGAAAATTTGCATATTACTACTAGAAAATTTATCTACATTTATTTGTACTATTACTTCTTTTGCTTCATGATTTTCTGCTTTAGCAGTGATAGTTACAAAATTGATACCGGCATCAGATAAATCTGTATTAACAATAATCGTATATTGCTCTAAAATCTCATCTTCTTCCAAAGTACCAGTAAAATTTCCTGAAAGATACACTGTTGCATTTGGAATATGTGTTCCTGTTGTAACATTAAGATAATTTATAGTTATGTTTAAAGACTCCCCAATATTTATATTAGCTGAAGGTGTAGGATCGAGAGTTGCATTATAATCATCTAGAAAAATATGTAGATTGGTTGGATAATCATCAAAAATTATTGTATAGGAGATATTCAAAATTACCTCATCTATTGAAATAGTGATATTATGATCTAATCCAAATTCATCAGCAAGAAAAACTTGAATTGAAACATTAACATCTTCAATAACTAAAGAAGTAATATCAAAACCTCCAATTATAGCTTCCTGAGATGAACCATTTGCAGTACTTAATTTAATCGTTTCAGGGTGTAAATTATCATTAATTAAAATCCTAATTTCAGAATTAGGAGAAGCATCAGTCCAATTAACATCTGTCCAATATTTAAAATTAAGTCTAGCTTCATTAACTACAACCGTATCGTTACTAATGTCACTAATTTTATCACCATCTTGATTCCATGATGCTGATGTAAATTGGTCAATCTTTTTTACATACGTAAAAGTTAAATTTAATGATTTAAAGCGTAAATCTGTCCAATCATCTAAATCTGTCCCTGAATTATTATCTTCGCAATATATATATATTCCAATAACAACTGTAAAATTATTATGACCAGGATCTGCTGCTAGTACATTATTTAAAGCATCTATAATTGCCTGATCGTCAAAAGCACCAATTAATCCTTCAATAGTATATCGAGATAACCCTTCATTTCCTAAATAAAGCGTTTGATTAAAGGCAATCCTATATGTTTTCAATTCATCCACATTCAATGTGCTAATCTCGACATAAAATTGAGCATAATCATATATTTCATATTGATTTATTACTACTCCTGATCGGGCATATGTGTCACCCGGAGTGTCAATATACGTATCAACAGTACCATTTATTATAGCGTTAAAGTCTATTGAGGTAATATTATATCCTGACATATCATATGGGAGACTCACGTTAGTTTTCCAATGCATTTCAGGTGTGTTTTTAGGTTGACCACCTGACTCTCCTTCATTCCAACGATGACTACACCAAGCACCAGTACTATCAACATCATAATATGGAACAGATGAGCGTTGAGGAATAAGTGTGTCCTCAGTTTTATTGAAAGCCTCCCAATTCGAATAAGTTGTATCATCAAGAAGAACTTGCTTATTATATGATTCCCCAATTACTTTTAAGTTTATTTGTCCTAAACTTGTTATAGCCTGAACATCTGATAAATCACCTTGGATTTCTGAGTACCAAGTTGGTTCTATCGGGTCCTCAAAGGTAGGATTTTCAAGCCATACAGTAGTTAGAGTCTCTTGAGCTCCTAGTTGAGGATTTTTAGATTTGCTATAGTAGGAATCTTCATTTCTAATATTTGAAGATGATTTAGAAAGTTGATTATAGCTAATAGAGATTATAAATAAAGATGAAAATAAGAATAATAAAATTATACTAAAAACTGATACATTTTTCTTTTTAAATTTTATTGGAATCATAATAAGATTTCATAACTCTTTTAATTAAAAAATTGTGTTTAAGGTACTATACCAAATTATTTAATAAATAATTTGCCACTTG
>JBHLQA010000215.1:0-6219 GCA_048885285.1 Candidatus Odinarchaeota archaeon | reverse complement strand
AGTTATTTCGGAAAGAAGAGATGAAATACCTGTTAATGCCCCAGATACTAAATCCTCATCGAAATCTATTTGATCTAGTTCATCTTTAAATAAATCCTTCTGTTCAAAACTGTAATTATAAAGACTTATCCCATTTTTGCTAAAAATAATAATAGTCTTCAAAGAGTCTGCCCATTTCTTTTCTTTTGAGACTAAGAATTCTTTCATAGCCATCATCCAAACTAAAAGTATAACTAATATAAAACTATTTAGAAGATTGGGAAAATTAGGTAAAAACTCTTGAAAATTAGGAAACCTATTATAAACATCATTTATCCAACGACTAAAAGTAAAACCAACTATCGCTCCAAAAAACATTAATGCTAAATACAAACTATTTATTCTCCCCCTATATTTCAAATTTCCTCTCTCTGTTGAAAAGTCTCCTGAAATTGTAAAGATAGCAAGTAAAAGAGGTAATAGGGAAAATCCATAATGAATAGAAAGAAGCGTTTTTCTGGGCATACCGAAAATATAATCTGAATCAATGAATGAACCATAAGATATCAAAAAAAATGAAAGAACTAAAATACCAAGAACTATAGATGTTTTCCGTCCAATATTATCCAAACAATACCCTGCTGCGATAAGATACAAAAAAGAAGCTATTGCGTATATTATTAAGTCAACATCAAAACTATATCTTGCTAATAAATCACCCAAAATAAAACTTAATACAAAAAAACTAGTTGAATATCTAAAAAAATGTTTTTCAAAAATTATATTCAAAAATTTTTTACTCGATTTCAATCGTTCTTTAGTTTCAATATATTTGTACTTACGAGAATACCTATAAATAATTATAAATAATGCTAGTTCTAAAATACCTAAAAATATATATAAAAAGTCAAAAATAACAAAAATAATAGATACAAATGCTATAGAAAAACCTATAATAAGTAAATATGCTGCTATCCTCCCACGGTTTAAAATATTAGTCTCATGTACGAAAAATGTGAACCATAGAATAACAAGTTGTGGAACTGTGAAGAGCACTATTACCAAACCAAAATAATAAAAAAAAATCTCTGGAATAGCACTTATAAAAAGTCCGATAATACAAACAATCAGTGTTATATTAAAATAATTAGTTCTATTCTTAATGAAATCTACAATAATACCAGAAATCAGAAAGCTAACAGCAAGTATGATTAATAATGCATAGACCTCTAAACCAACATGTAAAACTCCTCCTGTGGAAATTGTATATTCAAATAAAAATGCTTCAGCTACTATTGTAATTGAAAGCATAGAGAAAAACAAATACATTAAAGTATCTTTTGATAAGTTTATATCTCTTACAAATATTCTACTAAACCAGTTTTTCAAATGGGCTTTTTCCACTACTTCTTTATTTTCTCCTTCAGTCATTTCTCTCTTTTAAAAAGATTATAATGGATGCTGTAATTATCATTATGTCAACCATCTATTTAATTTTTTATTTAACTTTACTTAGGGATTTCTCATAACTTTTATTTGAAATTACATTTTTTTAATATTTGATTAATTGTGAGTAAAATTAAAAATGTTCTCTTCATATGCCTAGGCAATACAGCAAGATCTCCAGCTGCAGAATACTTAGCGCGCTATTATACTGAGAAATTTGATGTAGATTTAGAAATTGATTCATGCGGTTTTTTTAATGCTTTCACTTATATGCAACCAGAATCTCGAAAGTACTTGGATTCTAAAGGAATAAAGCATTCGGATTTTATTCCGAAAATAATTAATCGTAGATTATTGGAAAAACAAGACTTAATTCTTACTATGGAAAAAAAACATTCACTTGATATCATAAAAAATTTCAATAATATAGAAAATATTAAGAAAAAAACGTTTGCATTGAAAGAATTTAATGGAGAGACTCAGAATATAGATATTATTGATCCTTACTATGCATCAAGTGAAAATTATAAGAAAATCTTAAAAATTATTGATGAAAATGTTGAAAAAGCAATTAAAAAGATACTGCAATTAAATCAGAATTAAAAGACTTTTATTTTATCTCTTAATTATTTAAGTTATTAGTAAAATGAATTTGACTTCTTTTTAGTTATCCTAAAATATAAATATATTCAATTAGGTAATATTTTTAATGTATCAAGTAACTATAAACAATTCAATTATCGAAATTTTTCAAGATGACATAACCAATATTGAACAATATGATGCAATTGTGATACCTACTAATAGTAGGCTCCTCCCTAGTGGTGATCTAAGATGTAAAGTTTTAAAAAAAGCCGGAACACTTGTACAAGTTGAATGTAATAAAATAATTAATAAAGTAATTAAAGTCTCTGTAGGAAACTCTATAGTGACCTCTGGTGGTAATTTTATAAGATATATAATACATACTAATGGTCCAAGACCAGGACAAGGAAACGAAGGGAAAAAATTAATGTTAGCCACTTGGAACTCATTACTTTTAGCTGATGAGATAGGCATTACTTCGATTGTATTTCCTCCTATCTCTATAGAAATGAGAGGAATCTCTTCTAAACTATGTGCTAAAACAATGCTTCCTACAATGAAAAAGTTTCTTCTAGAGAAAAACCAAAATATAAGAAATTTATCAGTTTGTCTTGAGATTGAGGCTGATTATAATGAATTTGAAAAAGTTCTACAGAATTTATCTGAATAGAATACTATTATTTAATTTTTTCTGAATTATTAAGTCTTTATTCATAAAAAGATTTATATTCTATTATACTAAACATAAATTTATCTTAATTTAATTAAAAAATAGTGATAAATTTGGATTTAGCTATTGAAACAAGTAATTTAAGAAAATATTTTGGGGATATTCATGCAATTGATGGAATAGACCTACAAATCCCAAAAGGCTCATTATTTGGAGTTCTTGGACCAAATGGGGCAGGAAAAACAACAACAATAAAAATATTATCGACAATACTCCACCCAACTAGTGGTGATGCGTCAGTGCTAGGCTTTAATATAAAAAAAGATGCTTTAGAGATAAAAAAACGTATAGGTGTATGTCCTCAAGAACTTGTACTTTATCCACGTTTGAATGCTAGAGAAAATATTTATTTAATAGCGCAAATGCATGGGATGTTAAAAAAAGATTATAAAGAAAGAACAGATGACTTGTTAGGAAAAATGAATTTATTAGAACGATCAAAAGAATTAGTTAAAAATTATTCTGGTGGAATGAAACGGCGAATTAATGTGTTAATGGCAGTAATTCATGAACCAGAATTATTATTTTTTGATGAACCTACAGCAGGTCTTGATCCTCAGTCCCGACGAGTAGTATGGGATTTTATACGAGATTTTCAAGAAAGAGACTCTACTATTATTTTAACTACACATTCTATGGAAGAAGCAGATGATCTTTCAGATCAATTAGTAATAATTGATCATGGCAAAATTATTACCCAAGGAACTCCAGATGAATTGAAAGGAAAACTAGGAGAAGGAGATATTATAGAATTTAAAGTTAAAGAGATAGAACAAAGAGATGAAATTATCGAGAGAGCGAAAACATTAGAATTTGTAAGATGGGGAAAATCAGTGGGGAAACATAGAATTGTTCTCAACGCCCTTGATGGATTACGAAGAGTATCTGAAATTATGGATGCTGTAAAAGTAAAAATGGAAGATATATCTGTTCGCAAAAATACTTTAGAAGATGTATTTATTGATTTAACTGGCAGGAGGTTAAGAGATTAATGGAACAAAAATTCGAGCCAAAATTTACTAAACAGTTATGGTATTTAACTGTAAAAAACTTCAAATCAATGATCCGAGAGATAAGTCAATTAGTTTGGATTTTTGGATACCCCCTAGTCTTCATCCTTTTATTTAGGTTTGGATATGGGTTAGAAGTTTTTAACATTTTTGCACCAGGAGTTGTAATATTAGCACCAATTGTATTAATTTCACAATTAGCAGGACATTTCGCTGAAGAAAAGGAGTCTGGAACATTGCAGCGACTAATAACTACTCCTGTCTCACGTTCTACAGTATTACTATCTGGTTTATTTTCGCAATTAATAGTCGCAGCAATTCAAATCATAGTTATGCTCCTTCTGATTTTATTGTTTGGAGTATCGATTAATCCTAATGCTAATATCTTTTTATTATTCTTTATTCCATTTATTGTTGCATTTACTTCTCTTGGATTTGGTTTAATACTCGCATCTGTTGTGAGAACGGCAAGTTCGGCTGGAGGTTTAGCATGGTTTATCATATTACCACTCCAATTTCTAGGAGGATTACTTACAGCTCCACTAATAAGTTTTATCCCTACTTCTTTAGCAGCAGAAGCTATGGGTGCTGTAATGATAGATGGAATTGTTGCATTTGATCCCGTTGGCTTAAATATATTGTTAATTACTATATGGGGTATAGGCTTAATTATTTTGGGTATTCTTCTGTTTCAACGAAAAACCGCAATATTATAAAATATGTTCTCTAAGAACATACTTTTTTTTTAAAAATTAAATTTTTAAAAAATTAATTGCTTTAATTATTAATCTTATATATTGGAATTAGAGGATATTCGTATGGATATAGAACAATATAATATAAGAATTAAAAATGATCTTTCGAATATTGAACCATTAAAGGGCTTTGAAATTATTTCAGAATCTATGGTTTATAAGATCCTTGATATTTTCGGGAGAAATAGTCTCCTTTCTATATTATATCAAATAGGTACTGGTCCGGGTGAGACTATAGCAAACAGAATTAAGAATCTATATAAAAAGGAAGAATTTGAGATTCTTGAAATTCTTGAAATCTTAATGAATGAACTTAAAGAATTCTATTCATTGCAAATTCGAGAAATTCAAGAAGAACCGGGAAAAGTAAGAATAATTATTGAAAATTATTGCTTCCTAAGAGAAACCATTAAAAATAGAGCAAAATTAAAATTTGGTAAAGCATTTTGTAGAATAAATAAAGGCTATTTCGAAACAGCTTTTAGAAAATTATTAGGCAACAAAATTAAGAAAATAGAGATAAATTATCTTGAAAATGATGATCAAAAAGATCTTTGTATTGAGGAGCTTATTTTTTATTTCTAAATTTTATGTTTCAGCAAAAAATACTATTAGCTTTATTTATGATCTATATTTTGGCTCCAGAATTCAATAGACGAGATTATATCACTCTTTCCTACGAATCCAAGTATTTCTTTACTACTATTTTCTTCGACTATTAAAAGTGCAGGAACATATCTTAATTTATTTAATTCTTTCAAAGCTTCCTTTCCAGATAAATTATCATCAATATATTGAAATTTAGATAGTTTTGACATTACATCACCTACATGATATTTTGCTCTCTCCCAGATTGGTAATTGTTTGATATCTTTAAAAAAAATAATACCCACTATCTCATCATTTTCAATTACTGGGAAATATGATTTTTTATAGGGAATAAAGTAATCTCTTATAGCTGAATTGAGAGACTTATCAACTGGAATTCCCATAAATGGTACACTAAGGATATCCTTGACACCTATATTAGATAAAATAAAGTCATTTTTAGTTTGCTGATATGATTGTTTTGCTGAAGAATTCAAGAAAGAACCTATAAGGAAAAACCAAATTCCACTAAAAAGGTCAATAGAAAACATTTGGAGAAAACCATAAATCATGAATCCATAACTAATAATTACTCCTACCTTGGAAGAATATTTCGTAGCAGATAATAGATTATTTTTTCTTTTCCATAGGAAAGCTCTTAATATTCTCCCACCATCTATAGGAAAAGCGGGTATAAGATTAAAAAGACCTAATCCAATGTTTGAAATTCCAGAATACAATAGAGTAATGGAAATAATAGTTGGTATGTTGATTGGCAGAAAAAATAATAAAATCAATCCTAATCCGAGTAATAAACTTGATAATGGCCCAACTACAGAAATTACCATTTCGGATTTAGGTGTTCTAGGTTCTTCTTCTATTTTTGAGATGCCCCCAAAGAGATATAATTCAATTTCTTTAACTTCAAGTCCATATTTTTGTGCCATAAGTGAATGGCTCAATTCATGGATTAAAATAGAAAATAACAAGATTAAACCATTTAATAAGCCGACAATTATTAATTCGATAATGGATGCATCTGATATTAGGTAAAGATAAAAATTCGTTGAATAAAAACCAACTAAGGCTATAATTAATAAAGTTGATAAATGTAATTTTATATCAA
>JBHLQA010000214.1:0-6228 GCA_048885285.1 Candidatus Odinarchaeota archaeon | reverse complement strand
TTTATAAATGTTACGAATGATGCATGGACTGGAAGCCGAAAGGCAGAAATCCAGCATTTTTCATTGTCGGTGTTTAGAACAATAGAAAATAGGAGGAGCTTAATACGAGCTGCAAATGGAGGTGTTACCGCATGTATAAATCCCTATGGGCGGGTGCTCCAAACTCTTGAGCTCTTTACAAGTGATTACCTTGTATGTGATGTCCCACTGGGAAGAGAGGAGGAAAACACAATTTATACGAAATACGGAGACTTTTTTCCAAAAATACTTGTGATACTATGCTGTGTAATGCTCGTTCTTGTCAGCATGAAAAAAATAATTGACAGAAAAGAAAAGAAAAATAATATGTAACTATGGGGAAATTAATGGATGGAGAAAACAGGGATTATGACCACTGAAAGAAAAAGAGTAAATATTGAAAATAAACAGATTCGAGAATATAATAGAACTTCTATTGATAAAGAACAAAAAGAAGAACTTAAGATTCCACCCGAAAAAGCTGCTGTTTTATTGGAAGGTCCTCCCGGGATTGGTAAAACTTCAATAGTTTATGCTTTGGCTAATGATTTCGATATGGAAGTAATAGAAACTAATGCCTCTGATACAAGAACTAGAGATACTATAGAAAAACGGTTAAAAGAAACAACAAAAACACGTGGAATTATGGATTTTATTACCCAATCAAAAGAAAAATTAATCTTAATCGATGAAATTGATGGGATTTATGGAGTAAAAGATAGAGGGGCGATTCCTACTGTAATTGAATTAATTCAGAACACACAGTTTCCTATTATTATGTGTTCTAATGAATATAAAACCAATTTACAATCATTATATAACAAAATCCGAAGATATGAGGTTCAACCTTTACCAAAAAATGAAGTAAAAAAGATTGCTAAGAATATTTTAAAAAATGAACAAATTACTTATCTTAAAGAAGAGGATTTGGAATTAATTATTGATAAGAATAATGGTGATTTAAGAGGTATAATTAATGATATCCAAGGAATTACGCAAGGAAATGTAGAAGGAGATCAGAAGCAATTAATTCTAAGCCTTCATCGTGATAATTTAGAAGAAATATTTTCATTAATTAGAGATTTGTTTCAAGTTTCTTCGTTAAAAGAAGCTCGAAATCTAACTGATAAATCTAATGTTGATTACAATTTTTTATACAAATGGATAAATGAAAATTTATTAACATTTATAAAATCTAATAGAGAACTATCAGTTGCCTTTGAAAATCTATCCATAGCTGATGAGATTTTTGGAAGAATACGTACAAATCAAAATTGGAGTTTATTACCTTATTTTTTTGATCTTTTTGCTGGGGGAGTTGCTCTCTCAAGAAAAGAAACACCAATAACTAAAGGATTTAGGAGAGTCGTATTCCCTAGATATACTTCAGGAACTTATTTTTCATTAACGGATGTTGAGAAAAAACTTGTAGAGAAAGTTAAAAGGAAATATGAAATTTCTCAAATAGATTTTATTCAAGATTTTCTTCCGTTTATTAAAATATTATGTGGAAGTTCAAGAAGAAATCTTAAAATTATTAGTGACTGGTTAGATTTAGATGCGAAAGAAAAAAAGCTGTTGAAATAATAAGCTATTTTAAAATTCTTTGTATGAACATACCAATTTTATTAATTGCTTCTTGCCCTTCTGGTATACGATAAGCATAAAGTTGGAACATATGAATCATATCATCCCATATTTCAAGTGAAACTTCGATACTGGAAGATTTAGCGTGATCTGCTAAACGAATTGAATCATCTAATAATACTTCTGATGATCCAACTTGGATGAAAATAGGTGGTAATCCTTGAAGGTCTGCATATAGTGGAGATGCATAAGGATTTTTGGGATTTTCATCTCCAAGATATTGACTTGCGCAAAATAAAAGATCTTCTTTGGTCACTTGAGGGTCAATATCTGCTTTTATATTTACTGATTCACCAGTAACTGCTAAATCTATGTAAGGAGATAAACATATTCCAGCTGCAGGTAAATTAAACTTTTCCTTCTTTAATTTTAATAAAGTAGATATGGTTAAACCACCTCCTGCAGATTCACCAGCTATAATTACTTTCTCTGGTTTAATTCCTTCAGAAAAGATGAGCCATTGATATACTTTTACTGCATCTTCTAATGCCGCAGGAAAGGGATACTCCGGAGCAAGTCGATAATCAATTAATATTACTCGTGATTTTGAAGTTCGAGCTAATCGAACACCTAAACCACGATGAGAATTGATAGAACCAGCAACGTAACCACCACCATGAAAGTATAAAATAACAGAATTATTTAGAGTTTCAGGGACGGAAATCCATTCAGCAGGTATTCCTTCAACATTTATAGGCTCACATCTTGCATCTTTAGGAATTTTAATCAATTTAGCTAGTTGATCAAAGGACTCTCGATATCCATTAACACTAGGTTTATAATTATCTCCTTTATTTTTTTTGAGTTGAATGATTAACTTTTCCATTTCTTTACTAACCATTGATCATAAACCTTCCTATAATAATATAATTCTATAAGATAAGAATCTTACAAAGCGTTTAAATATCTAATATTATCAATATATAATTAATTTAAACTTATTCTCCAAAAATGAGTAGATGAAAGTATTAATTATCTCGGATTTTATAAAATAAAATCCATTCTCCACATAATTATTATTAGTAAACATTTATATAATTTACCAATCTTAAAAAATTAATCGTTCATTCTCTTCTAATAACTTTTTAAAGGTTCTTTTTAGCAATCTTATTTTACTTAAAATTTAAATATCTATATAATTTAATTCTATCTAATAAAATTAACCAGTAAAAATAAGCTAATATTATGTCTGAAATTTTACAGGGAGAAATAAAGACAATAAGATCCAAGAAAAGTCAATTTATGATAGAACTAGAAGGAGGGGTTATTTTTAGAGCTCTTTCCTCTGTTTTATCATTAATACTTTCTGGATTAATAAATAATTCAAGAATTCAGGCGTTATGTATAGCTTAAATTATATTATTAGTGTTTATAAAAATGAGTTCAATAGAAAAGTTGACAAAAATCATCAATGTGTCAAATAAAATTAAATCAGATATGTTACGTGATTTTCTAGAAATTGATGAAAAAACATTCAATAAACAGATTGTAGAATGGGCAGAAAAATTCAATTTAACTATTAATGGAGATGAAATAATAGTTAATAAAGAAGATATTGCAGATTTTATTCAAGCTTTAGAAAAACAATTTGAAATATGGGAATCAGGGGAAAAAGCAAAAACTGAAAAAATTAATAAAAAAGAAAAAGAAATGAGAGTCGAAGAAGATCGTACTGTTGAAAAAGAAACGTTCATGTCAAAATCAATTCAATTCACAATCCAAATTGTTGGAGCTGCAATTTTTGCTGCTATATCATTGATTCTATCTCTCTATGTTGTACCTTACTTGCCTAGAACTCCAGAAGGTTTTGCATATTTTGATCCGGTTTCAATAATCTGGGTAACGTGTTTTCTAATATTTGGTCGTATAGCAGGAATTCTTTGTACAATTACAGGATCAGTGTTACTTTTTCCTTTTGATCCTTTTAGTCCAATCGGTCCACTTATGAAATTAGCAGCAACATTTTCCTTGATAATCGTCCCAATTTTATTATTGTCTCTAAAAAATCGCAAAAGAAAAGAAAGATTAAGCCAAATATATAAGAAGCCTAGGACATATATAATATATAGTTCATTGGGTGTAATCACTAGAATAATAGTTATGGTTATGTTGAACATAATTGTTTATCTCACTTTTTATGGTCCTGAAGGCTTAGAATATTGGGTTATGATTGTAATCCTACTTAACTCTTTAACAAGTTTATGGGATTTATTAGTACCTTATTTAATAGTTTTTGGCACAAAACTTGATGAAAAATTTGAAATTTGGTAAATTTATTTAGTCCAAATATAATAGACTAAAATATTTTTTTTTATTATTAATATTCAAATTTAAAATTTAAGATTAATTTCTTTTGATATGAAACTTACGAAGGAGATACAAGAATTTCTTCTTAATGATGCACTAGAACACTTTTTACGATATGTTAAAATATAGACTACTTCAGATCAGAATATAAATATTACTCTAAATATCTTCATAGGTGGTGAATTATTTTACTCCAAAAATGAATATTCTTAATTAACTTACTTCCCATTTTTTATTCTGTATCACCATTTTTGAGTAGATCAAATCTTTAATTAAGTCTTGAAAAAATAAGATATTTTTAATATTCAATGCGAAGAACAAATTTAAGAATACTAAGTAAGATATTTCATCTTAATATTGAATAATATGAATAGCATTGATATTTTAAAAGATTTAAATGATGATTCTATTATACCCATATGTTTAAATTACATATTTTTAACTTAAAATTAACTATAAAATAAAATTTTTTAAAATAAATTGATGAATGAGAAAATAAAATTAGCAATTAGAGACTTAGAAGAAGGAAAATTCGTTTTGATTTATGATAGTGACGGTCGGGAAGAAGAAGTTGATTTAGTTTGTTTAGCCGAAAGAATAACTCCTAAACATATATATCATTTACGCCATGATGCAGGTGGATTGATTTGCATTGCTATGCATGCAAAAATAGCGGAAACCTTAGGTTTACCTTATATGGCAGAAATTTATTCAAATGTATTAGACCAGTATTCAATTTTTAATCAAATTTCTCCAAATATAGTAGCACCTTATGGAGATAAACCTTCATTTTCAATTACAGTTAATCATGTGAAAACATATACCGGTATTACTGATAATGACCGTGCCTTAACTATAAATCAATTTGGACAACTTGGAAATCAAGTTTTTTATAATGGGGAAAATATTGGGAAATATAGAGATATTTTTGGTTCCAATTTTAGAGCTCCAGGTCATACACATTTATTAATTGCTAACAAAAATCTAGTAAAAGGAAGATTAGGGCATACTGAAATTACTGTGACTTTAGCATATATAGGAAACCTTTCTCCGATATCAGTTTTATGTGAAATGCTAGATGGGGAAACAGGAAAGGCATTATCAATTAAAAAAGCTAAAAAATATGCTATTAAAAATAATTTTATAATGCTTGAAGGAAAAGAAATTGTAGAAGCATATGATCAATTTAATAACAGGTGAGAACTTGAGTAAATATAATGTGGGCATTGCGGATACAACATTCGCACGTGTTGATATGGGGGTTATGGCAATAAATGAAATTGAAAATTCAAATACGAATGTAAAAATAATTAGATACACAGTTCCCGGAATGAAAGACCTACCTGTTGCCTGTAAAATATTATTCGAAAAACATGATTGTAATATCTGTATGGCAATTGGTATGCCCGGTCTAGATGAAAAGGATAAAATATGTGCTCATGAAGCAAGTCAAGGAATAATAATGTGTCAATTAATAACAGGAAAACATATTATAGAATGTTTCGTTCATGAAGATGAAGCTGAAACGCCAGAAGATTTAATTAAAGTATGCAATAATAGAGCCTGTGAACATGCCCAAAATGTTTTAAAAATTTTATTTGATAATGATTGGTTAACAGAAAATGCTGGAAAGGGATTGAGACAAGGTTATCCCGATGCAGGACCAATTAAACCATAATGAGAAAAAAAATGAGTGAAAATAAAACAAATATTGGAATAGTTGTTGGGGAATTTCATTATGATATAACCCAGAATATGTTAAATAAAGCAATTGAACATACCGAATTTTTAGGATATAATGTTGCTGAAGTAATAAAAGTCCCTGGTTCCTTTGATATGCCCTTAGCAATTAAAACGTTATTATCAAAGGATAATATTCAAGGCGTAGTATGTATAGGGGCAGTTATTAAAGGAGATACTGATCATGATCAGATAGTTGCTCAACATGCAGCAAGAAAAATGGTAGATTTATCTTTAGAATTTAATAAACCAGTGGGTTTAGGAGTCTCAGGCCCAGGAATGACAAGATTAGAAGCTATTGAGAGAATTGAAGATTTTGCCCGTCGTTCAGTGGAATGTGTAGTGAAAATGATAAAGCGTATCTCAGAATCGAAAAGTAAATGAGGGTCTTCTATTGATTCAGATATCTTATATTCAAATAGATAATTTTGGACCATTTACAGAAGAAATGGGTCATAATAGAGAACATAAAATACAAATACTCCTTTCAGAAATTTTTATTTTTTTACAGAAGAA
>JBHLQA010000213.1:0-6249 GCA_048885285.1 Candidatus Odinarchaeota archaeon | reverse complement strand
TCTTTAGTTTTACAAATATCACAATGCGTGAAGTAGGATTGTTCTTCACTTCTTCAACCAGAATTTTTTTAAGTATTATAAATTTTGGATGAATAAGGTTTTCAGGGGAATATTCGGCATTTTTCTTCAATTCCAAATGAATTGTATGGACTCGTCCATCCGAAGAAATCACTCGATTTGCTTTAGAGCTATTTTTCTTTCTTGAATCTTTCTTAAGTTTCTCTATATACTCCAACAGAACATCTAATCCTTGTTGTTCCACAAGTTCAAGCATATGATATAAAATTAATGCTTGCGCATTGATGGATAATGCACTATACAGCCCAGTTTTATCCCCATTGGATTGAACTAGTTCTACCAATTCACCATTCAGTTTGAGGAGATCTTTTCTTATAATCTTGTTAAATAAGGTATCTCCTTTTAGTGTAATAAAACTCCGCTGTGAAAGATATTGTAGTCGCTCTTCTAACGAAAAAGATATCATTTGATAAATATCTTCCATTAAATTTGTTAAATCAACCCCAATTTTATAGATATTCATTGGCTGAAGGTAGGTCTTTACATCCTCATCTTTTCTGGTACGAATATGAATATTTGTGATCGGGATATGAAGTGATTTACAGAGAGTAGTAATTTTATTTTTCGATGCTCCTGGAGAAGCGGTCAGTCCTAATATAATACCATCGGGATTAGTCAATACAAATTCATCTGCGATCATAGTATAAGGATAATCCCCTGAAGAATGATGAGCCTCATCAAAGATAATTAGCGCAACATTTTTTAAGTTATATTTTCTATTTACTAAATCATTTCGCAATGTTTGGGGGGTATAGAATAGAATTTGGTGTTCACGAAATAGAGCAATTCGCTTCTCGGGAAGGATTTTTCCATTGAGTATGGTAAATTGGTCTTCGGGAATAGTTAAAAAATTAACAAAGGTCTCATAATGTTGGTTGATTAAGGGACGAGTTGGTGCGAGTATAATAATTTTGCTATTCAAAGGAACGGATTTCAAAATCTTGCTGGTCACTAATACGGCAATTATCGTCTTTCCGAGCCCTGTTGGTAATACGACTAATGAATTTCGATCCTTACATACATCAGCGATTTGAATCTGATATTTTCGTATTTGAAGCCCTTGATAATTTAGCATCTGCTCATTGGCAATTTCTTTGATATCACTCATCCTCTACCACCATAAGTATATGATTATCAACCAAAAGTTCATGAATTTCTTTATTTGCTTTATTATACGAAATGATTAATTCTCCTAATTTAAACCCAAAAAGTGAAGGATATAATAATCCATTCTCGTTTAAATCAAAAAAATAAGGATAAGCGGTCTTTAATGATGTAATATTTGAAAGAAGTTCCGCATCATTCTCAGAAATGTCAAATCCTTTCCCCTTTTTTATATATTTAAAGGTGTATATAATATCATTTAAGATTTTTATTTGAGGTCTCGTCATTGATATAACATCTGGTATTTTTTTGTGAGCAACTAAATATAACGTGTTATTTTCTTTCCTTTTTTCAAGATAATAATTTTGAAACACACAGTGAAATAATGCTTGATTTTTTAAAATGATATTAACGAATTGTTGGGTGTATATTGAGGGAATATTAAGAATATCCATTAATTTTGTAAAATTGAATCTTTTTTCATAATTTCCCTCAAAATCTTTCAATATTTTTATTATCTTATCAAATATATTAAGGAATCTATGAAATTGATCTCCATTGGAGTGAGTAAGACTTTCCAGATCTGAATTTAAGGGCATTACATATTAATATTATTATATAAATAAAAAGAAAAAAAATGAAAAAAAAATTTAATTAGTTACGAAAATCATGTATTTTCTTTAACTTTCGATTGGTAAATATAGCTATTCCAGGAACTGCTAGAAATAATATGGTAAATGGGATTGCGGTCTGAATTTCTTGAGTATAATCTATTGAGCTGCTAGGAAGTTCGGGATCTTCGGAATCATTAGAATCAGGATCAGGGTCGGGTTCAGGTTCTGGGTCGGGTTCAGGTTCAGGCTCCGGATCTGGGTCAGGATCAGATACTGTAGTATTATATACATTTGTTCCGATATTTTCAGTAATAGTAGAGATCCCATCGGTCAAAGAGGTTTCAAATCGATATAAAGTATTATTTTCGTAAGGAAATGTTAATGTAAAGAGGCTATAGTCCGAAAAATCATGACGCTCGTAATCATA
Organism: Candidatus Odinarchaeota archaeon; assembly: GCA_048885285.1. GTDB lineage: Archaea > Asgardarchaeota > Lokiarchaeia > Sigyniarchaeales > SOKP01 > Loki-b32. Next base: position 4,026 of record JBHLQA010000213.1, on the reverse strand, counting down.
TTCTTCAGGCTCAGCGACATTAATATAAACATCTAAAGAAGCACTTCCAAACTCTAAAGGATGGGGGACTCCACTGAATAACACCGAAGTATTTAAGATAAAATGAAAAGTAGATGATGTCATGTTTTGATAGATGGTAAGATTATAGGTTCTTGTATAGCCTATACCAAAAGAAATAGATTTACTTGTTATTTTATCATTGCCTTGGTAAGCTGATATATTACCAACAATAGAAGGATAATATTGAGGGTCAATGGGGATATAGATATATGCAACATAGGTATAATCTGTTTGTTCGTCAAATAAATAAGATCCTAATTGACTACTATCAAATTTAAAGGTCTTATCACTTTCAAAATCGCGTATTATCAGATTATTAAATGAGGCAATGATAACATTATAAGTCCCAAAATCCACGATATTTGCGTATAATGCTTCAATTCCGATGCTAGAATCATCAGCCATTTTGCAAATATAGTAAAGGTTTTCATGAGCGATTATATCTCTATTTGAAGTACAATAAAATTCCTGATATTGTGATGAATATATATCCTGGACTAACTGCTGAGTCATCAATCTATTAAATTCAATTTCACTATTAAGGATCTTAGAAATTTTATAGCTAAAATAGATATTTTTTAGATTAGTGTAGTTAATATGGGTTTGAACATAATTAAGGATCTTCTGACTATCTTTATTGTACATATCAAGTGATTTTAAGATATAAATCATATAATAAGTATATTCTAAAACTGTTTCAATTTCACCAAGAAAAGAAGGTTCGTAATAGAGTTCCGTTGAGGTTTCTACTATATTTCGATCGATATGGTTATAGAGGGCAGTAACATCTACCCCTAAACTTGACATATTCCCTAACCCTAATTCATAGGTAAGAAGTTCAAGACATCTAATTGCATAATATGAATATTCAAATCGAATTTTCGAGTGAAGAAATTCAGAGGGGTAATAACTGGAAATATAGGGCCAGTAAGGAGTAAATGCTCCATAGGTATCATAATATGAATCATTAAGAAATTGCGTGGCAACAATATCAGAGACTAGCTCATTTTCATCGATCTCGAATAAAAATTCATCTAATTTATAGATCTTCTCTAACGTATTTAGGGCATAATATGTATATTTGTGGGAATGCAATATATTAGTAGTGGAATAATATTCTATAGGATATGAACGCAGCCCCGCCCCATTTTCTGATTTCTCAAGATATCCTACGAATGAATTTGTTAATATTGTCAAATAATTTTCTGAATAGCTAGCCTTTATCTGAGTATAGAGATCTTGAATGAGTAGTTCATTTGTTCTTGCTCGAATATCATATGAAGATACAATAGAGTTAACAAGATTTAGTGAAGTATAATCTTCTGATAGAAGGGAATATCCTTTTTCTTGAACGTAAAAATTCGTTGCGTTTCCAATTTGATTTTTTTCTGGTAATGATAATGAATACAATTCTCCAGAATTGTGTAAAGCCCGAACGATCTGAAAGGTATCAATTAATTCATGATGGCCAATTGTAGTAGATTGATCCCACCCTCCTAACGAATTACGGTTGGAAAGGATGAAATTAAGTACATCTGCTCTATTTATTTCTGTAAATTCTGTGATATCTGATAATTCTAATCCTACCGCGGTTCCAACGATATTACATTGATTTTGAGGAATTTGCCATGGACCAATATTAAAGTAATGTAAAAGTGAATCATAAGAATTATTGAGAAATGTATGAAAATGATCGATATTAATAACTTCTTCCATTTCTAATATGTGTAATGTTTTAATGCTATAAAAAGAACTCAGTAAGTTGGGTTCAGAAAGAGGAGTTAATGAATCAAAACTCGTATCATTATCATTAAGGAATCCTCCTTTTTGCCATGAATCTTCTTCTATCTGGAGCTTATCGACAAACTGAATAATTTCATCCCTTTCAGCTATGTACAGAAGCCAATCTTCCATTAATAGATCCAAAGTAAGTACCGCAAAATATGTATTATCCATGGTTGAGGTTTTAAATAGATCAGGTAATATAGAACTATAAGGTCTTCCAATGAACCCACTCGTATCCGTATTATAGCAACTCCAGATGTAATCAATAATAGCTTGGGTGTTTATAAATTCTAAAGAATTAAGCAAATTTAACGAAAGAACGGCATAGCAGGTAGTTTCTAAAGTACTACTTAAGGGATAGGTCCAATTCCGAGTTGTATCTGTTTCAAGATACCGATAGGACAGAGAATCCATAAACCTTCCCAAATTCGAATCATAATGAGATAGAAGATAATTTCTAATTGAACTTTTATTAACTGTATCAAGTTTCCCTAGCATATCAAGAATACTTATGGCATAATATGTTGCTTGTAAAGAGGGCTCATATACCTGAGAATAATAGCTATTATTCATATAGTACTCAGTTTTGGCGTCTAATATAGACTCTAAAATTTTATTGTTGCTTTTTTCTAATAGGGGAAAGGAGGTCGATACATATCCCGGAGTCGTTTGTGGAGCATTTAAAGATTCTGGAGTTATTTCTTCTAAGATTCCCGAAACATACTGTTCAATTTGAAATGAATAAATAGAACCTGTGATAGTCGAACTGCCTATCTCTATAAAAAAGTTCACTTCATTATTAGTATTGTAATATGACTGAAAGTCTGAAATATCTAAACACATAAACATTGGAAAATGATGGCTATCATCATATTCATACCAAGGAGTAATTGTTGCTAATGGAGTACCATATGATCCAACTCCAAGAGTAATAATTTCACTCATACGAGTTGGAGTAGGGGTTGTTTTCCATGTTGCTATTAAATTAGGAGTATAATCAATTCTATCTTCAATAACACATAAATGAAGTGCGAAATCACCTACAGATAGACCTATTTCTTTCAATGCTTCATAACTTAGCCAATAATATCCATTATCTCCAAAAGAAGTTCCCCAAGAGTTTACAACTCGAAAAGCTCCTAAATCCCCATCATCAGAAATACTATCCTCAAACCCTACTATACATTGGGCATGATTGACATCAGATGAGTTGTATTCTGTAGACGATATAATGTAGTTACCGTCTGAAAAACTAGGATTTAATTCATATGCATCTAATGCAAAACTCACGGGAGTTCCAGATATTATCATATTTTTAATATCATCAATAGTAAAATCAGGATTTCCTTCATTAAAATCTATAAGATAATAATCATAGGCTTTATGATAAGGTGCTTCTCGCCATGCCGTTTCACTTCCCCAACCTACTACATCAGATTCATTATACGGCATTGAGGCCATTGTAGCACACCCCCAATCGAGTAATATTTGAGCATTTTTCGCCATCCAAGAACCAGTATCATCTTCGACTACTTTATTATAGGTCCATGACGGACTCATTAAATAATTAGGATTTCCAGAATTGGCATCCCATAGATGATCTTTAGCTTCTAAATATCCATAAGAATAGTATGTAGAAGCCCAAGCAGCACAGGAGCCTTGAGTTCCTTGATCTCCTACGGTAGGAAAATAAATCTCAGTGGAGATATCAGCAGACGCTTTGGGTGGACCTGATGTTAACGGATCAGGTATTACTCTTACTATAGACACTCTTCCTATTAATGTGTCAAGGTCTTCCATTGTGGGAGGAGCATAACCAGTCCCATGACCATCAATAATATGATTATAATTTTGTGTTTCCTCTCTAGGCGTATAAAGATGGTTAGATTCCTTTAATTTTTCTTGGGTAATATATTCAGCGATTACTTTTTTGCCATTTAATTCAATCTCAAAGTGTCTATTTGCCCTAATATCATTTGTCTTATTGACAATAGCAACATTACTCACTGAAAAGAATATATAACTTATGAATAGTACAATCAAGATAAAATATGCTATATTTCGCTTTTTTGTTTTCATTTTTTTTTTTACAAAATAGATTATAATTTAAACTCTATTTTTTCCCAGAGTATTTAAATAAAAAATCAGGATTAGATACAAAATTCAGTGATGGCGAAATGA
>JBHLQA010000212.1:5934-6257 GCA_048885285.1 Candidatus Odinarchaeota archaeon | reverse complement strand
AGGATAATCATATGGCATCAGATTCAAATTTAAAATGAATAAAGGATGAGAGGAAAGCTGTAAATTTTGATTCAACGTGCGGGTTAATTTTCTTAATAATAGCGCTAATTGGAATTTTTTTCACTCTAATATAATCATAAATAATAAGATCTGCTTTTTTTATAACAAGTTTTATATTTTAGATTTGGTTTTTAAGCTTAGCGTTCTTCTTGATTTTTATAGGAATATATTTATGATATCAAGAGAAGCATTTTGAAGAAAAAAAATAAAAAAAAAGGCTCCAATAATATGGAATGGAAAGAGCTTTTTCCTTCTCTAATGAT
>JBHLQA010000212.1:0-5924 GCA_048885285.1 Candidatus Odinarchaeota archaeon | reverse complement strand
TTTCTCTAATATATTTATTTTTATAATAGAATTAGCTAAAAGACTATTTAAATTTAATAATATTAATTTTAACTTTTGTTATTTTGTTTTATCTATTTAATATTATATCAATTTTTTTTCCTAAAATTTACTCAAATAACAAAAATATCCAGTCTATTTACTTATTCTTTCTTTTAATTAAAGATGATATTCATATAATATAATAATAAATAAAATGAGTAGTAATTTTATTACTAAAATATTATGAAATTTTGTACACACAAATAATATTCTTTAAAATATTGAGATATTTATCATATTGGGTTAAAATATAATCCATAATCCATTTGTGCGAAATATCATCACATAAAATTGATAAAATAAATGGCTTTAAAAATAAGTTTTATTTTTAAATAATTAGAAGGTAAGAAATACAAAAAAAAGATGAAAATTAATAATATTAACGATGAATTTGAATTAGAGTTTTATTTAAAAATTGTAGATTTTTTTCAAAAAGAAAATACTAATTCAGAAAATAAAGAAATTTGGAAGAATAAATCAATTATAGAACTAATGAATTTGCTTAAACAAACTCAAGATTATAAATTTATTGCAAATGCATTAATTTTACTCCTTTCCTTATTCGAACATGAGCCTCCAGATTTGTATGCAAATAGAGGATATCATATTAATAATATATCAGAGAAGGATAAAAGAATTTTAATCTCAGAACTAAAAAACGAATTCTTATCTAATTAATTAATCTATCAATATCAATTTCAGAATTATTTTTATAAAATCTATTAAAATTGAAATATTAATCATAGAAATATTGAATGAATATAATGACTTCTATTATAAGCATTCATTCAAATTAACTAGTAATCTTAACCTTATAACCATTAAAAAAGAGAATATTCTAATAAAAATGGAAATGTATGTAATGCATATTGTTCAATCAATGTCAAGAGATATTATTATAGCTAATTTAAATAATATTGTAGAATTAGGTCATGAAGAAAACAAAAATTTAATTATTGAAGCAATTGAAGCACTGATTTATCAAAAAATAATTATAAACTTGAATAATTAGATTAATCAGATAAATTTTCAATTTTTTTATTATCTTAGGTCTTTATGAAATCATTGAGATTTTCTTGCATTAGATGTGGTAATTGTTGCACTGATAAAAATACCATTGTAAATCTTACATATCTAGATATATTGAGGATAAAAAAGGGTCTAGGATTAAATTTGAATGAATTACTTGATACTTTAGGATTTTACATATTTGATAAGCCATTAACCTCTGAAAATAAAAAGCGAATGATAATTACACCAATAGAATCAGAGCTGGGTTTAACATTTGTAGGATTACTTAAAAATAGTCTTGGAAGTTGTTATTTTTATGATTTAAAAGAAAAAAAGTGCGTAATATATAGTATAAGACCAATGTTTTGTCGAACATTTCCCTTTTCATTTGGTTTATCAGATAAAGGAAATATTGAACATGACGATGCTATAGAAATTTTTTATACTGAAAAAGGAAAAAAATATTGTCTAGGTATAAGAGATGATGCTCCTATTATTGATAAAGACTATTGGATTGAAATAGGTCGAAAAACATTGCAAGAATTAAAAAAGAATCATAAAATAATACAAGAATGGAATAATTTAATCAAAAATGGAAAAATTAAACCCTCTGTAAAAAAATTCTTATCAATGATTTCAAGAATAACTGATTATTAATTACCCTAATATTAATTAAATTATAATATATCTTAACTTAATAGGTATATCTATTGCTAAAAAGAAATATTATTAAGAATTCTTAGAAATATATTGAGAACTACTCAATAAAGCCCAATATAGTATTTCTAATTCGATTTTAAAACCAAATTTATCATTTTGCCAATTAAAATTTTCATCGAGATTATTTGTATTAAAAAAATCGGTAATATTTAAAATATAATTTAATAATTTATCGCATAATTCTGGTTCTCGATTTTTTGAATTAAGTAGATCAAATATAAGTAACACTCTTGCTGATTCAGTTATTGAATCATTAATTGAACCATCTGATGTCAATAATTTCTTGAGCTCATTAGTAGAAATTATTTCGAACTGTTTTAGATTTATTTCTTTATCTAATAATTTTATTAACGCTAAATAGTTAAAAATGTCTAAACTTGGTGTAAAATCTTCTATAGTCGATAGATTTATTTTCAAAAGCAATTCCAAAATTAATTTTCTATTAAACTTGATTTTACAGTTTTTTCCTAATAGTTTTATACATAGTATTAAATAAAGATTAAATTCCAACTTTTCTGGAATGAAATTTTCGATTTCCGATTTTAGATATTTTTCAATTTATTGAAGATCGATAAGATCTGTTTGGTTTAGTAAATTTAATTCAGAAAAAAGAGCTAACCCATAGAAAATATTTTTAGAGTCTGGTAGATCCTCTTTTGAGGAACTAAAAATCTTCCCATTTATATAATTTCTAACAGTTCCAAGAAGGTCGCCATTAGTAAAAGGAAAATTTATATTTAACATTTTTAGTATAGCATTATAATGGTATAAATTTTCTAAATCGAAAAAATCCTTATTAAATTCTTTTGATTTAATTAGATTGTTTTTTTTAATGCTAAACCGATTTTTAATATCAATATTAATCGGTGGAAACTGTCCAAAATAATCAAGGAAAGTGCCACTAATTAATTCAGTATGTAAATCTTGTTCTGGAAGTGTAGTCGTTTTACTTAGTAAAATTTTTTCTTTTAAAATAGTTTTATCTATGGGAGGGGTCATTTGTAATGTAATCAGTTCATTTTGAGGCAAGTTTAAAGTTTCAATAATATCTTGTTTTGCTTCTCGTAATTTTTTCAGTATGTTTAATTCTGATGCTTCTCCTGATTTTAGAGTTAAATCTGAAAAATTAATATAATTATCAAAATCTTGTCGCTTAAAGAGATTAATAATCTCTGGCGTATTAAAATGTTTTTTTTTTAAATCATTTAAATTTGAAATAAAATATGGAGGTAAGAGATCAAATATATTTATATTTTCAAGTTTTTTAGTATCTACTTCAAGGAGATAATCAATCAATATATTAAATAATATCTTATTCACATAATTCTTTAGATAGATTTGAAGATAAGTATTATAATCTTGGATTTCCGCTCTATTTTTTTCTAAAGATTCCATAAAATCCTTTTCGTTTTCATTTAATTCATTAATTGGAACTCCTATTGTATTCAATCCTGTCCTAATTGCTTTTAATATTTTTTTAAGATTTAAATATAAATTCTTTTCACGTTCATTAACAGTTTTTCTATTTAAATCAAACTTTTTATACGTAATTAAATCTTTTAAATAAGAATGACTTAGATGATAATATTCTAAGATGTCATCTTTCATTATGGCAAAAAAATCCGTTAGAATATCTGTAATATTCCTCATGTCTAGAATTTTTTATAATAATCTATTAGGTATATTTTGTATTCAAAATTATTTTCTTTTCCAAAATAATTATGTTTTTGTATATTTATTTTTTTCCTTATAGACAATTTTTATTATTTGAAAGTAATTTAATTCAATAATATATCCTAAATAAAAATCTAGATTAATTAATCTATCATAAGTATAATTATGAATAAAAAAAGTGAAATTGCATATTTTCATTGATAGATTGAATTTCTGATGGTAAACTCTTCTTTTAATAATATTGCACAAGATTATCATTTAAAACGAAAGAAACCATGGCGTCCTCTTATCTTTTTTCTTGACCATTTAAAAAAGAAAGGTTATATTTTTAGAGGAATTTCTTTAGATCTAGGATGTGGTAATGGTAGGAATTTCAAATTAATGAATATTCCTCCCAATAAATTAATCGGACTAGATATCTCTCTTGAAATAATAAAAATAGCTAAAATTAATTTAAAAGATATTAATCAATTTTCTCAATATGAATCAAATTTTATTCAACTTATTCTTGGAGATATAGCAAGTCCTCCTTTTAGAGAAAATTCTCTTCATAATATTTATTCCATAGCTAGCTTCCATCATTTGAAGAAATTTAATACAAGAAAAAATACGATCTTACAAATATTTACCCAATTAAAAAATAAAGGTTATTTGATTCTTACAGTATGGCGTAAATGGCAAATAAGATTTAGAAATTATTTTTTCTATGATTGGTTCAAAAGAAAATTAAGTGTGAATTATAAAAAAAATCAAAGAAATATTGGTTTGGAAGAATTTGGAGATAAATATATCCCTTGGACTCTTTCAAAAGAACAACAAACATTTAAGAGATTTTATCATTTCTTTTCTAAGCATGAAATTAGAAAATTATTAAAAAAGCTTGATATTATTGAATTCAAGATAACGGGTGGTCCCACAGAGAAGGATAACTTTTTCGTTTTGGCCCGTAAATCTACTCATTCATGACAAATTATAGAATTATAAGAAGTTAGGATATAAGGTTTATAATTCTCATAATTATCCCCAATTATAGATGTATGAATATTAAATAATCTTTCAGTCATATCACAATAAAAAATGCAATGTATTCCCTTTTCATGATAAAATCTTTTTCTTATCATTTTATTTCGATGGCCATACCAGAAGGTTATCTCATGACTCATTAACCAGTCTCTATTCTTCTCTGTAATCACAATTCCAATCGCATTATAAACATCTATAGAATTCTGAACTTCTTTATAATAAAAAAAGTTCATTCGATCTTTTTTTTCCCAATTAATCTCCATTTTAGACTCTGGTCCCCAAATTTCATCATATTCTTTTTGTGAATTTAATATAATACTACCTTGATTTATATCTCCATTGTACTCTACCTCTGTGAACCATTTTGGCATTCTATTAATAGTTATTTTGCTTTCTGGTTTGTTATATACAAAATAATTATATTCCATATCAATTTTCTCATATATTTTTTTATAACGGGAAACAAATTTACTCTTAAAATATATTTATGGTTTAAAAAATTTCGTTAATGAAAAAAAATATATATAATCAATTTAAATTAATTAAAGGGATAAATACAAAAAAGCGAGAATATTATTTATTCAGTTGATTTGCTTCATCTATCCATCTTTTAATTCTATCTAAAGAGACTCCCTTAATTAAGGTGGCTAATTCTTCAGGATTTTCTTTACATAAATCCTCAATACTATTGACTCCAAGATCGATAAACTTTTTTGCTGTTGCTCCACCTAATCCAGATAATTCTGTTAATGGAGTTCCTACTGTTTCAGATGGAATTTTTTTTAATTCCGTAGGTTCTATCTTTTCTTTCTTTTTATGTTTAGAAATTGGTTTAGCAGTAATTATATCAGGTGTTACTTCAGTTGTTTCTTTGTGTATTTTTTTAGACTTTTGTACTTTAGGTTTAAATGGTGTCCTCTTCCTTTCTTTCATAACAAATGGTTTCTTTTTCTTTTTTTTTACTTTTGGCTCTTCTAAAGATTTTAAGGTCTCAATATTAGTAGCATATGCCGATTTTCGAAAATAATCGATTTTAATATTCAAGCTCTTAAGTAATTGAATATTTTTTCCAGCATCTTTAATTTCTTTTAAAGAAAAACCTGAACCCTTTCTTTTGTGAGCATCTTTTGCTGGACTATTAACTAAAGCTATAAGTAACGGCTCTTTTTCCATGATTTATCAATAAATTTAAAAATATCTTAATTAATCTTGAAAAAACTTGAAAATTTTTATTCTTTTCGATTTCTTACAAGATTTGATAGTTAATTTAAAGCCTAATAATATCTAATTCTTCTAATTTCTTCAGAACTTCATTTATATCTGTTCGCTTTTTGTTTAAATTTCTAGAAATTTTTAAAGGTGAGTTTTTTCCTGTACATTGCATAGCAACCTTAAAATCTAAATTATTTATCATTCCCATAGTTAAAACTTTTTCT
>JBHLQA010000211.1:0-6270 GCA_048885285.1 Candidatus Odinarchaeota archaeon | reverse complement strand
AACAGACTGGAATTTTCAAAAAAACCAAACTAAATATAAGCCTAAATAATATCTTAGAAGAAACCGCGGGAGAAAAACAAACTATGCTTAAAAAGGAAACAAAATCAATATCTTTTATGGGAGACCACACAATTTTTCAAGATTATGCGAAAAAAAATAAACGAAAATTACAGGTTTGCTGGTTTTATTCATCTGAAGATTCAAAATTTATACATAGTTCAAAAGATATACCAGATAAATGTACATCTGAAAATCTTAATGGTTGTATTGATTTGTGCTATTATACATTAAAGAAATTAGACACTGAGTTTACATAAATGCATGATAAATAATCTTTAGAAATTAAATTAATTTATATCTCTTGTCCAAGTTCTAATGTTCGATCACGAATTTGTGAATTATCCCTAATTTTACAATTTGGTGCAATTATTGCTCTTTCTAAAACAACATTTTCTCCAATTTCACAGTTATTACAGATTACACTTTCTGTAATTATACAACCCGCTCCAATTTTAATTTCATCCCATATAACACTCTTTTCAATTACTGTATCTTCTCCAATTGTGACATTATGCCCAATGGATGTCAACTCTTTAATCTTGACTCGATTCGAGAGAGAAACATATTCTCCGAAACATGTAGGCTTGTCAATTCTAATGTTCTGTCCTGAGCTAATTATTCCCATTATATAAATACCATCATATTCAACCCCATTAGGTAGGATTGGCCAAGCATATTTACGTAACATATCCCAGTTTGCCCATAAATACGTGGTAGAATTCCCCGCATCCATCCAATAATAATTTTCGACAAAACCATAAAGGTCAAATTTATTTTCAAGAAGATATGGAAAAACTTCACCTCCAAAATCCATTAATCCCATTTCATGAAGGATTCCTCCAATCTCTTTTTTAAAACAATAGATACCTGTATTAACTATGTTAGTGTGTAAAAATAGGTCTTCTCGTTGAGCCATACTACTTAAATACAATTCCATTGGTGCTGGTTTTTCGAGAAAAAGATAAATTTTCCTATTTTTATCCAATAAAACAACACCATATTGAGAAATATGACTCTCAACAGTTTTCATTGAAATTGTGGATAATCCACCTTTTTCGGTGTGGAAATCCATAAAACGTTTCATAGGAAGGTTTGTTACGATATCTGCCATTGACACAGCTACATTTTCAGAGTCTAAATGGTCTGCTAAAAGCCTATAAGCATCAGCAGTCCCTTTGCTATTTTGAATCTCACACTCTAACTCGACATCATCCAATCTGTCTGGAGTCCAAGTTTTTTCAATATACGCTTTCATTTCCTTTCCCATGTGTGCTAATGCTAATATTATATGCTTTATTCCTGCATACACTAAATGAGCTATTGCATAATCAACCATAGGAACATTTGTGACCTTTACAAGTGACTTTGGAATTATTGAAGTCAAAGGCATTAATCTTTTACCTTTACCACCTGCTAAAATAATCGCAGACCAATCTCTCAATTTTTGAATCTCGTAAAAATTTTCTTTGAATATTTTATATTAAATGAAATATATAATTAATAGATTTAAATGTAATTTTAATTGAAATTTAAAACTTATCTATTAATATTATAATTTCTATTTATAGAAGCTTGAAAGTTTTTAGATAACAATACCGAATTAAAAAAATGCTTCAAATACTACGTTTTTTGGATAATAAATATAAGTTATATTTTTTTCAATGAATCTCTAATTTCTTTGGCTGCTATATGAGGTAATTTTCTTGCAACTCGCATATCATCAGCCATTTCAGCACCACCGATTATCTCATGTGGGATAATATCAGCAAACATATGAAAATTAGCATCATAACCATAGGGACAACAATTAAATAAGATATTTCGATTTTTATCAATCTCTAGCTCATCCAATGCTTGAAAAATCATTTTAAGTGATACTGCTAAATCCTCAATTTGATTTACTTTTAGTTGAGAAAATCTCCTTAAATGTTCATTTGGATGAAATCTTATGTGATAATTTCTTACAGGGCTTCCAGTAGTATAGAAGGTCCAAAATTCTGTTTCCAATATGATACGATCAGATCCACCATGAGTACTTCTGCATAAGTGACACTTATCTTGCATTTCTTTAAAAGCTTCTAAATATCCCTCCAACCTACTTCCATGACCATCCATATTTAAATCAATATAAACTTGACTATGAATTCGCGGTTGAGATCCCCCAACTTTGGATCCAATATTAAAAAATGGCATTACAGGAATATCATAATAATCTCTTTCTATAGCCTCTTCAATGCAATATAGAATTGCGGCTTTCATAGAAAGAAAGATACCTGTTAAAACATCTGTAGGTATTAAATTAAAACATAAGGAAGGATAGAAATTTCGAGATATTGTTACTAAATTAATTCCTATTGATATTTTTAAATGAGAAGGAAGGTTTTTTACTATATTCTCCCTTATTTCTGGATCTATTATTCTTACCATTGAAGGATATCGATTGATTAAAGTAAGCGCCTTACACTCATCTGGAATCCTTTCTACTTGATGAGATATTTCCACAAAGGGATTGTCTCTCCTCATTTCATCTTGGGTTACGATTATAGTATAACCATCACTGAGAGCTTTACCCCAATCATCATAAACAATTTTTCCCTCTACAATGGAACTAAATACATCCTTATATTTATCAGTACCTTTTTTTGAGCAATCTGAAAACTTATTTTTTCCTTCTTCTATTTTAAATCCTTTAGGTCGAGCACTTCGTATAGGTGAGATGTAAGAATAATGACCATAATATCTTGGATTTTTTCTAAGACCAAAATCATCACTATGAATTGTCACTGTAGATAAAGGATCCCATCTTTTTATTGGAACATCATAACTAGTCTTATCTTTAAAATTTTCTTTGTTAATAATACCCCATTCCATAAATCTTGTATTATAATGATTTGGGTTTTTTTTTTTTTCAGGAATATCAAAAACCTCGAATATTTTTTACCTTAGATTTTATAGATATTATTTCAATACTTTATATTTGTTACTCCTTTATGTAATTATAAGTATTGTTGGATTATAAAAAAAAAGAAAAAAAAGTGATGGTTTTTCTGATCATCCTTTACTATAATTGCAAAGAGCTGATATTGCAAATTTTTTAATATTCTAATCGTTTAATGATCTTATAAGTTTTAAACTCGCGAACTGGTTCATCTTTCTCATTTAGACGCTCAATTGGGACTTTTACAAAATTTTCATCATCAAAATCTTCTTTAATTTCAGTCTCTTTATATTTAGCTATGGTATCAGCCATCTTCAGCTCCCGAAGTAAGAAATCTCTTACAGCTACCCGAATTAATTCGGATCTTGAGGGATAAAGACCATCCTCACCCACTAATTTTTCAATACTATCGAGATAAGATTCTGGAATATTGACAGTTACTATTTTCATATTATCACGTTATATCTTTTCTTTAATTTTCCGAATTCAAAAATCGGCAAATTGATCTAACCTTTTTTTAAAATTACCGCCTTAAACCACAATTTTTTTTATAAGAATATTTATCACACATTAATATATAAAGTTAAGTTTTTATCGGATTAATATATTTAAAGAGATACTTAATTGTCATATCTTACATATTCCAAATTGCTTATTAATATGTTAATTTTTAAAATGTTTCTATACTCCTCAAATTTAATGATATTTTTAGAGTTTATATTATTATATAAAGATGTTTGAACAATATAATTGTAATTTTTTTAAAAAGCTGAATGAAATAATAATAAATCCCTATAATACTTAAAAATGTTTACTTATTTAAATAATATTATACAAATTTTCAATTTAAATAAAAAACTATTTGATTAAATTCATCATCAAATGTATTTAGCAGTAAATTTAGATAAAATTTAGAGTATTAAATCGCAAAAGTGATTCTTTTAATATTTTTCCTATTAATTTACTATGTTAACAAAATCCTGGCGTTCTTGATCCATTCGAGTAATATTTTCAATCTTTTTTTACTATAGCCCTTTATATCATCATGAACATCAGAAATAAAACAAATATTTATGGCTTTATCTGAATTAGAGCTACTATTAATAATTTCACTTATGATTGTAAATTTTTTGAATGATATGTTAAATAAATTTTAATTTTATTATTGTATTTATTTCAAATAATTTAGGCTTAATTCAAATAAATTTTTATATCCAATCGGTTGTTATAATTACAACTATCTATTATACATTCAAAATAATTTAGGATAAAAAAAAAGGAAATGTCAGAACAAAAGCTTTTTAATATTTTCTTGAACAAATTAGAATTTGATCCCTTGGAATACTTAGTTTCTAGTGAAGAGCAACAACTTTTAGAAATTCAGAAAAAAGTAATCGAAAACGCGACAATAATTATGAAAGAAAATATTATAGGAGAAATCAAAGCATTTGGTGGAAATGTCAATAAAAATGAGGAAAAATTTAAAGAACTTGAAAAAAAGGTTGAAAATATCTTAAAAAAAGAAGAATTCGAGGATATCAAGAAGGAATTGAAAAATTATACTAAAAAATTACGAGAATTAATTGAAAAAACATGTGTAGCGATAATTCCTATAAAGGAAATGCCATGGATGGATGTATTATTTCGAACAATCCCTCGTATCATTTTTGATGAAAAGTTAGAGTTGTTGGATAATGCTATTGCTTATTACGGAGAAGTAAAGTGTGTTCTTTCACGTCCGATAGTTTTTGGGAAAATGAAGAATGAAAAACCTTTATTTGCTCCAATAATGGAAACTATTGATTTAGGAGGTTTTAAACTAGACGAAACTCAGAAAGAACCAAAAACTCAAAATTATTCCTATATTAGCGCTATAATTGATTCATTTGATTCTACAGTAAATAAAAATCATCTTGCAAAATACCATGAAGGTTATCAACGACATGGTAATCCAATTTGCGATTTCTTAATGAATAATAATGAATTAATGAATTCTTTAGAGCGAATCAGTTCAGGTATTGAATCAGGAAGAATATCCTCACATATTGCTTTATATAGTATAGCAATTCCTCAAAATGCTGATAAAACCACCCTAGTTTTAGTTACCGATGAAGGAAAAGATCCTAACAAATATTCAAGGTGTTTTGAAGCTCTTTTAAGATTTTCTGCCGAAATTTGTAATGTTCCTTCTCAACAATCACGTGCTCCCAATCAAGCAGTACCTCAGCAAAATGGGGGTGTTAGAACCCCAGGAGGTCAAGAATTAAAAACTTGGACTGCAGAAGAGTTAACTCAAGAAGCTCAAAAAAGAATGGCTTCACAATCTAATATGCCAACTTGGACAGAAGAAGAATTAACCAAATTTGCATCTGAAAGGGGGGCAGGATTACCTGAAGGAATGGAGGTTTGGACGGAAGATGAATTACAAGAATTAGCTCGTAAAAGACAAGGGGGGCTGGATATTCCTGAGTGGAAAGTAGATGATAAAATGAAAGAGTGTCTTAAATGTGGTTATAGCTTAAGACCTGGATGGAGTCGCTGTCCTGTATGCGACACGCCAGTAGGTGAAAAACCGGAACAAGAGACTATAGAAGAATCTAAAGAAGAAGATAGTGAAGAATCCGAAGAAGATATTTCTAAAGAAGCTATGGATCAATTTATTGAAGAATCAAAAGAAACATCTTTAGAAGAACTCAAAGAAGAAAAAGAAGAATAATCATATTTTTTTAACATTTTACGTATTAATAACCCCTATAAATGCCAAAGAGGGTAAGTCTTTAACATTTTAATCCAAAAACTTTTAAAGTAAAAGATATCAGCAAGATTACAAACTTTTTTTAAGTTAATTTTATTTTCAAACATATATCAATTAAGTCAATTAGATGTATAATTGCTACTTAATATATTTTTATTTAAAGGAAATAAAATTCAGGATTTAGAAGATCTAAATATTTATAGTTACCCAAATGAAATTATCAGTATTAATGATAAATTACTGATAAATGAGATTATAAATAATCATGAAAAGGAAGAAGGTAGCCAAAAAGCGAATATAAATCAATTCAAAATTACTGAACCAATTGCTCAATTTACTAATAAACTAAATATATATTCTTCTTGTATTAATGGAAATATTATAATTGGTTTAATTTTTGATAATGAAGATAATCCTTATGACTATAAAGAAATAATTGAGGAATTATTGACTGAAATTTTGAATGATAATAATGGCTACTCCTTCAATGATGAGATTGAAGTTGAAAATTTCCTAA
>JBHLQA010000210.1:0-6275 GCA_048885285.1 Candidatus Odinarchaeota archaeon | reverse complement strand
AGAAAATCCTTCAATATTGTCTCTCATATCTACAAAAAATTGGCTGAGTGGATTTTTTTTATCTTCTTGTACTAAAAAAATATCATTTTGAGGAATTTTTTTTTCTTCAAATTCTTTCATCTCTTAAATCAACCTTGGAATTCTATTTGAACATATTCAAAGAATAAATAAGAAATGGTTGCTATTTATTCTTAATGGGTTCTATCGATCTATATAACTCTCTAAATATATTATAACTTTAGGATCATAAGCGTTATTAGAAATTAAGGTTTTTAAGATTATAACGAAAAACTATATTATTATTTATAAGATAAAAATAATCAATTGTGATAAAAGAATTTGGTAAAGAAAAGAAGTAAGAAAAATTTAAAGAAAAATATGAAATCTAAGGGTAACGAATCTGAAGTTAAGGAATATGGCGTTGTTTTAACAAAAAATGAAAAATATCGCCATCGCATTTATCCGCAAAAGGGAAAAATCCCTGAAGATGATGAGGATTATAAAATAGTTTAATTTTTATTGAATCAATATATTTTTCTTAAAGGAAAAAGTATACTCAACTTTTTTATTATTGTGCTTATTATGATTCTATGCTTGATCGTTTTCAATTATTTATAGTTTCAATATTAAGAAATATTTCTCTTTTATCTTTTGAAATAAATAATTAATGAAATAAGTGAAACTAGTAATTCATCAGGAAATTATTAAAAATTCAAATTTTGCTAAAAAAAATACTAATATATAACTTGGAGCCAGCATTTAAATAAAAACGATTTTTAAAGGATAATATTTAACGTATATTTCTAATTTGTTAAAGCTTTAAAATTAAAATATCAAGTTGTTCTGTTCATTTTATTGAGAAATAACAAATTTCTGAGGATTTAAAGCATAACCTTTCTCATCAATTCCGCCATATACTTCTATTATTTGATGCGAAATCGGATTGTTTCCAATTCTTAAATTTTTTAATTTTTTGAGGGATCTTAGACCTTCTATTTTTGTTATTAAATTACCATAAAGATTAAGGCTATGTAGATTTATCAGAGTATTTAATCCTTTAATTTTTTTAATTCTATTATCCTCAAAAGAGAGATTTTCTATTGCTATCAATTGTTCTAATCCTTTGATTTCCTCTATTTTATTATCAGAGAGGTATAATATCCTTAATTTTCTTAAATTCTCTAATCCTCCAATCTCTTCTATTTTATTTCCATATAAGTTTAACTTTTCCAGATTTATTAAAGTATCCAACCCTTTTATAGTTGAAATATTATTATTAAATAAAATAAGGCTTTTTAAATTGGTTAATTCTGTTAAACCCTCGATTTGTGAGATAGCATCGATTTTCAAACTACTTAAATTCAACATATCGTTTTCAATTTTTATTTTGGTACCTTTTATTTCTACAAACATTCTTAAATTCAATAATTTTTGATGTGAATAAATCTTATTCTTTTATTGTTATTTCAAAATTAATGGAGTCATTCTCTAATATTCATTTGAAAATTATCCCTAATACTAATATTACTTGAAATTTGTGTTTAAATCTAACTAAATAATTGAGGGTAATTAACTTTAAAGTTTAGGAATAATTAAATGTAATATCTTGCCAGAACTTCCAGAAGTGGAGACATTCAAACGGTATTTGGATAAGACATCATTGAATCAAATTATTAAAAATATAAAAGTAGTAGATAATAGAGTTTTAAGTATTAATGAGTTAGATCTTAAAAAAATAATAATTAATAACAAATTTGAATCATCCAAACGACACGGAAAATATCTTCTGATATATATCGGGCAAAAATATCTAATTATGCACTTTGGCATGACAGGAGATTTAAAATACTTCAATAAGAAAGAACATGAACCAAAATACAGTAAGATAATATTTCAATTTAATAATGACTTTAACCTAGCATATATTTCTCTTAGAATGTTTGGTAAAATAGATATTACTGATTCAATTGAGGAATTTGTTGAAAAAAAGAATTTAGGAATAGATGCTTATAAAATGAATTTCGAAGAATTTAAAGGAGCGCTTAGAAGTAGAACTGGGATTATAAAAAACTTATTATTAAATCAGAGTTTTATTGCGGGGATTGGTAATATTTATTCAGATGAGATTCTATTTAGGACAAAGATACATCCTAATACTAAAATAGATTCCCTCAGTGAAAGTAAAACTAAAGAACTCTATACTAATATTAAAGATGTGTTAAAAATTGGTATTGAAAAAAAAGGTGATCTGAGTACTTATCCCGAATATTTTATTATTCCACATCGTAAAAAAGATGATTATTGCCCAATTTGCAATAGTAGAATCGAGCGAATTGAATTGTCCGGAAGACATGGGTTTTATTGTCCAAATTGTCAAAAAGAATCAATCTAGATTTTCGTTCCATTTTAATGTCACATAGCTTTAAATGAACGAATAATGGATAAATAAAACAAAAAAAAATTTTAAGATCTCTATTCTCTTCTTTTCTGCATATAAATAATAAATTCGACTATTAAAATAGCAGTTAACCCTTTAAATATAAATAGGTATTGATTCGGAATACACTCATTCTCCCAAATGGAGAAATATAAATAAACTATTTTAAGAAATCTTTTAATGTTGAGATAAAACCTTCAATTTTCACATCAGCTCCCTCTATAGCAGGCCCCTCAGCACCTTGCATTTTTATTTCAAGATATTCAGGATAGATATCCTCGACACAACCTATTTTTCCAAGAGTCTTTTTTATTCCTTTAATGAAGAATTTTTTCCAACCCAAAGCATGAGTAGAAAAATAAGCAACTTTCGAAATTGGCTTCATGATGACCTTATCCACATTATTAACAAATTTTCGTATTTCCTTATCTGAGCGGAATGCAATAATTCGAACTGCAAGGATTAAACCATAAGGTTCGTCTCTGGTGATATCTTCAGGGTTAATATTTTTAATGCTACCAATACTTACATCATATTCATCTTTTAAACCCTCAGCAAGTTGTTTTGAAATCTTTTCAGAATTTCCATGTAGAGAGTTATGAATTATCCAAATTTTTTTCATTTTTCATACCTCAAATTTGTATTAAAATGCATTTTTTTTGTAATATTAGAAAAAGAAAATTATATATGAAATTTCAATAGTCTATTTTTTATTTAAATCTATCTATATCTATTTCCAAATGGTAATTTGTTGAATTCTTCTATACATATCATAAAGCTCTGTATATTAATTGATCTTCACATAATTATTGAGATTGAAATTTACATAACTTCATTTTCTAAAATGAAAAAATTTATGAGATGTCTAAAATAACATTTATTAAAAAACAAGAGTTTTTGATTTCAATAAAGCTAAAAACTGGATAAAATGGATGAAGAAGAACTAGTACATTGTTTAAATTGTGGTAAAGAGTTTACTACAGATAACAAATCAGGTAATCACTTTTGTGCTGAATGTGTTTTAGGTTTAAATTTTCAAATTACAAATTTTAAACATGAAGAAATAGACAAATATCTACAAAAAATATTAGATTTTTTCGTTTCAGATGTAAATGTTGCTTTTAATAAAGATCCGGCAGCAAAAACTCTCATTGAGGTTTTAACAAGTTATCCTGGGATAAAAGCGATTCTTTTATATCGTATTGCGCATTTTTTTTGGAAAATTGGAATGCCATTTATCCCAAGATATATATCTGAAATTGCTCGAGAGTTAACAGGTATTGAAATACATCCTGGTGCAGAAATAGGTGGTGATTTTTTTATTGATCATGGAACCGGTTGTGTTATTGGTGAAACTACAGAAATTGGAAATAATGTTACCATATTTTCTGGTGTAGTTTTAGGAGGTACCAATATCAAACCAGTTAAAAGGCATCCTACTTTAGGAAATAATATTGTTATAGGTACAGGAGCCAAAATTTTAGGTCCTGTTAAAATTGGAGATAATGTAAAAATTGGAGCAAATTCCGTAGTAGTGAATGATGTACCACCAAATTCAGTAGTAGTGGGTGTACCAGGTAAAGTTATTACAAGAGAGGGGGATAAAATTGAAAAAATAGATTTACGCCATGGTGATTTACCTGATCCCCTTACACTTACTATAAAAACTTTAGATAATAGAATAAAACAATTAGAGAATAAGATTTTAACTCAAAAGGAAAAAAAAAAAGAAGATTTTGAAATATTTTTTGGGGAATATGGAGAGGGAATTTAAAATCTCTCAAAATAAATTTTAAAAAAGTTTAGTGTGATGTTTATGGGAGTATATAATAATATAATGGAGACAATAGGAAAAACTCCGTTAGTAAAGTTTAATAAGATTGCTAAAGATATCAAACCTTCTATTTATGGAAAATTGGAATATTTTAATCCTGGGGGTAGTGTGAAAGATAGAATTGGTATGTCAATGATTAAAAAAGCAGAAGAAGAAGGAATGATTTCTAAAGACACAATTATTGTGGAACCAACTTCAGGAAACACAGGAATAGGATTAGCGCTTGTTTGTGCAGCTAAAGGATATCAATTAATTCTTACAATGCCTGATAACATGTCTATTGAAAGACAAAAGATATTGAAAGCATATGGTGCTAAAATTGAATTAACCCCTGCCCCGGGGGGTTTAAAAGCATCAATTGAAAAAGCTGAGGAAATTGCAAAGGAAAGAGGAAATGTATTCATCCCTCAACAATTTAAAAACTCAGCTAATCCTGAAATTCATCGAAAAACTACAGCTAAGGAAATTTTTAACGATTTAGCAGGAAAAATTGATGGATTTGTAGCAGGAGTCGGAACAGGCGGAACTCTCACGGGAATTGGTGAAATATTAAAAGAAAAAGTCGGTGCGAGATTAAAAATCTATGCTGTAGAACCAAAAGATTCACCTGTATTGTCTGGTGGAACTTCTGGGTCTCATAAAATTCAAGGAATTGGGGCAGGATTTATTCCAGATGTATTAAATAGAGATATTATCGATAAGATAATAACAGTTGAATATGAAGATGCTATTCAAACTGCTAGAAAATTAGCGCGATTAGAGGGTATCTTCGTGGGGATATCATCTGGAGCAAATGCGTGGGCAGCTTTGTCTGAAGCTTCAAAAGATTTCGATAAAGGAGATAATATTGTTACAATTATGTGTGATACTGGAGAAAGATACCTCACGACTGATTTATTTGAGGCTTAATACTTTGCAATTATATTTTACTTAAAATTATTCGTTATTTTTTAGTTTTTGGGCCTCCTTTTGAGCCTTTTAGGCTACTTCCATCAATTCTTTTAACAGCCTTTATAAATTGTGTATCAAAATCAACAGCATTTTTATAAATTCGTGAAAGGAATAAAGTTATCCAAGGAGAAGGCATTTTTTTCTGTCCAAATGAAAAATTCTTAAACCAAAGATAAACAGATTGAGGAATAAAAGCACCGCTTGAGTTGAATTTTAATATACTCACAGCAGCTAATTCTTGAAATGCTTGAGTTTTAACCAATTCTGGATAATGTCTAACTGCATCTAAAACAGTTCCAATATTATACCAAAAAAATGGTGCTCTGGGTAGACGAAAATTTTTACCATGCCCAAACATATATGGTTTATCTTTTGATCTATTGATCCAACAATTCAATAATGTTGATCCTGCCTTAAGTAGGTCATCTGGCCATTTATTTTGAGGTATTACCCAAAAACCTCTTAGTGCATCAGCAACAATCATAGGACATACATCATTTACTCTTCCAGGCCCTCGACGCTTATAATAAAGCCATGGTTCACACTTCCAACCTTTTCCTTGAGTAGTGTCTTTTAATAGCGCATTCATCCTTTTAAGTCCAAATTGAACACGATTATCATTCTCTAAACCTGCTAATAGTAATACAGAAACAATAAGGTTATGATCACATAATGCACTTGACCACATAGGATATTTAATTTTTGTTTTTCGATCATAGGCTTCAATATAAGCGAGAAATTGTCCATTTTCTTCATCTTGATGCGAAAGGATTTTATTTATCGCTTCTTGCATTCGTTTGTCATCTTCTGGTTTTATTCCCCAATCTAATAACAACCATAATTGGTTTGGGAGATAATCTGCTCTATTATGTGCTTTTGTAAAATCAATTTCCCAATCTGATAGATTATCTAGTAAAAAATTCACAAGGGGATCTTTTAAAACATAATTATGAGCATTCATAACATCAGGGTGATCTAAGGGGAAGTCAAATAAATCAGTTAGTGTTCGAAAAACCGAAAATGATTCGTCTGATTTTAAAAGAAATTCCCTTG
>JBHLQA010000209.1:0-6277 GCA_048885285.1 Candidatus Odinarchaeota archaeon | reverse complement strand
AATATTTCGCACTTAAAGAAATATGAGGGTCAGCGAAAGATTTAAACACAATCACTTAATTTTGTAACTACCCAAAAAAAAGTAGGAAAGTAATATTAAGGATAAACAAAAATAAAAACATATAAAAATATAGTATATTGCAAAATATTGATATTAATAGAGATGTAAAGTTTATTTAACATCAGTCAGACTATGATCTAAGCCTTTTTAATCCTTAATATCAGATCAATATCGAAACATTTATATATCAATGTCAATAAATATTACATAAGAAATTCTTTTTTAAAAATTAATGTTATAAGATTTATAATAACATTATTCTAGTATAATTAAAGTTTACATAAATAAAAAATTAAAAAAAAGGAGGAAAAAAATGAGATGAGCGAAAAAAATCAAATATATGAAGGAACGATTTCTCGAAATTACGCGAAAAAGCAGATCTTTAAGACTATTATTTATTATCTTTTATTTTACGTATCATGGATAGTTTTGACACTTTCGTTAGTATATAATTTTGAACCAGAATTCCAATTCGAATGGATGATATGGATACTTTTATATTCGGTGGTAATTCCATTTTTCGTAGTTTTATTATCAGGATTCTGGTATTCTTATCGATATGTGAGGATGTTTTCCTTTGAAATATTAGGAAGTGATATTGTAATTATTCACGGAGTTTTTAACAGAACTCGAGCGACTATTCCTTTTAGTAGAATTCAAAATATAAATATCACTAATGGAGTCTTTGACAGGATGTTTAAAACATTTACAGTAAAGATTGAGACAGCAGGATCTAGTGCTGCAGCTGCGAGTGCACAACATGGTATTGCCCGTCCAGAAGGCTATATTCCTGGCTTATTAAACCCTACTATTATTGAGGAAAAAATAAAGGAAAGAATACTTAAATATTCGGCAATACCAAGTGGATTAGAAGATAAAATTTTCAAACCAGAAGAACTTGCATTTGACAACTTTATTAGTTATATCCTTTCGAAAATGCGAGAAGGAGAGCATTTAAAAACAACTATTAAAGAAAAAAGAGAAGATATTAATATGACTGTTGCAGATTTAGCTGAAAAAGTTGGTGTTACAGTTCAAACAATAAATTTCTTAGAAGAAGGGCGTTATAACCCTAGTTTAGCATTAGCGTATAGAATTGCGGAAATACTTCAATGTAAAATAGAAGATTTATTTAAATTGGTATAAAAATCAACTTTTTTTTTATTATTTTTCTAATTATTTTAACTCTAAAAAAAGTAAAAGAATGGTGAGAAATACTTAAAATTTAAAAAATCAATTAAATCAAGAGTTAAAGATTTCAGAGAAGAACTTGGCTTAACGCAGCAACAATTAGCTGATGAAGTAAGTGTTTCTCGTCAAACGATCTATTATTTGGAGAAAGGGGATTATAACCCATCCTTAACGTTATCCTTTAAATTAACCGAAATTTTTCAAAAATCACTAGAAAATATTTTTTACCAAGAACCAATAATTAAAGATATTTTTAAAACTAAATCGTTCGTAGAATCAAAAGATGTTGCTGAAAAAGCTGGAATCAGCCTCGATAAATTATTTTCTTTAAGTGAAATAGATGATGAACAATTAACTTCAAATTTTAACGAAAATTTATTAGATAAGATTGCTAAAGGATTAGGAATGCAATTTGAAGATCTATTCGAGAAAGAAGCTTATAATTAAAAAAAATGAATAAAAAATATATAAATAATAAAATAAAAATTTTGGAAGTGTAAAAAACAGAATGGAAAAATTGGCAATAGCAACCAAAGATCTTACAAAAAAATTTGGTGATATTATAGCTGTACGTGAATTAAATATTGATATTGCATATGGTACCACCTATGGACTATTAGGACCAAATGGAGCTGGTAAAACTACAACCGTGAGGATGTTAAATGCAATTATTACTCCTACAAGCGGTACTGCCTTAGTAGGGGGCTATAATATTCTCACCCAAGCTAATGATGCAAAGATGATCTGTGGATTTCTACCAGAATCACCCGGATTATACTCAAAATTAACTGCTAAAGAGTTCTTGGAATTTATTGGGGAGCTTTATTATTTACCGAAAGCAACAATATCTAATCGTATTGAAGAACTCCTTGATATATTTGATCTTGAGGGGAGAGAAAACGACTTACTTGAAGGGTATTCCCGCGGTATGAAGCAAAAAGTTTGCTTATGTGCAGCACTAATTCAGGATCCAAAGATTATTTTTTTAGATGAACCTACATCTAATCTAGATCCTGCAGCAGCGAGAATGGTTAAAGATCTCATTTCTGAATTAGCTAAGAAAGCTGATAAGACAATTTTTATATGTACTCATCTGCTTGATGCGGCTGAAGAACTTTGTGATATTATAGGCATTATTGATAAAGGTGAATTGAAATTACAAGGTAGCCCTAGAGAAATTATAGAATCTCAAAATGCCAAAGATTTAGAGGATGCATACCTAAAAATTATGGGTGTAAATCATATTGAAGACTTATTATCTTGGCGTGAAAATGGTCCAAATACTGAAAACCTCAATAAGAAAGGAAAAAAGAAAAGGAAGTGATATAACATGGCTTTATGGATGAAAATTGCTAAAAATGAAGTAAGGATTAGAACATCTAAATTTCGTAAAAATCGTTTAGCATTTTTCCTAGTTTTATATTCTTTCCTAGTCTTCTGGGCTTTTTTTCTGTGTCCGTTGATTTTTGACCTATTTATGCCGGCAATAGCAGAGAGGGAGGCGCTATCTGATATCTTAATCCCTTCTATTGCAATGCTTATTGAACAATTGATGATGATATTTTTCATAGCAATACTTATTTATCCATTAAATAATATATATCGTCAGACAGAAATAGGATATAAGGAAATTTTATTGGCGTCGCCAACAACTGCAGGCGATATCTTTTTGGGAGAATTTTTGGGAAAATTCCCAATACTCATCACTTATGTCTTTGCTCTTACTCCAATCTTTACTAATATGCTGAATCCTATCTTTAATTTAACAATTGTCCAGAATCTTGTTATTTATTGTTGTGTCTTTGGTCTTGTATTTATGGCAACTTTGATTGGGACTATATTAATGAGTTGGATAGAACATAAGATTGCTCAGAGTGAAAAAGCAAGAGATATTGCTAAAGCCCTATTAATAATCTTGTCAATTGGAATGATTGCTCTTATTTACTCCCTTCAATTTGGCTTTCAGTTCATAATGGAACATCCAGAATTGAAAAATTATATCATGTGGTATCCCCCTTTATGGTTTTCAAATATAATACTTTATATATTCGATCCCACATTAATTAATGCCTATATTTTAAATATTTGGATGAGTTTAGCACTTGCAATCCTAATACCCATTTTAATTTTATATATTTCCTATAAGGGTGCAAATAAATTCTACACTCTTGAGGGAGGAGTTGAAAAGGTTAGCTCAACTATAGAAAATGAAAATATCTTCTACAAATTTAATAGACACATTGTAGGCTCAAAATGGGAGGGATTAGTCATCACCCAATTAAAACAATTTTTTCGGAAAAAAGAAAATATCATGAAATTAGTATATGTGGGTGGTATAACTTGCGTTTACGGATTAATTTATTCATTTTCTATAAGTGGAGATGAAAACGATTTCATATCAGGAGCATTTAAAGTGCTGATGGTACTTTTCATGGGAGGGTTGCTTTATGGGATTATGATAGGGAATTTCATATTTGTAGGGAGTAAAGACTTACTATGGGTGTATAAACGTAGTCCTAGAAATGTGAACAGTCTGATTTATTCCTACATTATAGCGATGTTAATTATTAACACAATATTAACTCTGATTGTCACGATATTCTTTACCATCCTATTTGAATTTGATGTGTTTTATGTGATTGTTTTTTTCATAGCTTATTTATCGTATGGATTATTGATACTGATTGAAGCAATTGGAATACAAGGATTTAGTCCAGCATTCGAAGAGAAGGGAAAACATATGGGAATTAATATATTTAAACTTGTTAGCACCCAAATAGCGGTATTTATTGGTTTTATATTCTTAATGGTTTGGTTGAGTGAAGTATTACCTGAAATCAATACTTGGGAATTAACACCTATTATATTCTACGTTTTCATACATCTTGTAGTATCCCTTCCTATATTCTTTATGGGTCTAAGACACTTAAAGAAAATCGAATAATTTTTTTTTATTTTTATATATCTTTTGAAGCAGATTTTTTTTGCAATAATTATTTATTTAGAATTAAATCCAATTATTTATTTATAAACAACATTGAAAGGATTTCTTTAAGTTCATTAATAGTCTTTTCAAAATCTTTTAAAAGAGGATTAACATCTTGAGCTAAATTTGGATCTAATTTAATTGCTTTCTTTAAATTTTTAATCGCTTTATGATAATCTTTTTTATCAAAATATGCACATCCCATAAAAAACCAAGCTTTTGCAAATTCTGGGTGTATCTCTGTTGCTTTAATATAATTTTGAATAGCATTCTCATATTCTTCTTTTAATTTAAATATATTTCCAAGATTATACCACCCCTCAGAAAAATTAGGCTCCACCTCCACAGCTTTATATAAATTCTTTAGGGCATTATCATAGTCTTGTTTTGCTTCATATGCTAATCCCATAGTATTCCATGAATTAATATGTTTTTTATTAAAATTTACGGCTTTTTCAAAATTTTCTATCGCATTATCATATTTTTTCTTATAATTATAAGCGAGACCAATGTGATAATATGCCTCAACAAAGATATCATCAAGTTCTAAAGCTCGTTGACAATATTTTATGGCCTCATTGTATTCCTTATTTTTAATTTCTAAATTTGCTCTGTTAATAAGCTCGTTTTTGTAAGAGTTTTTAATTAAATCTTTATTTTTAACATCAGGTGATTCCATCATTTCATTTACTTTCAATGCTCTTTCATAGAATTTGAAGGCTTCATCATATCTTTTTATGTCTGCAAGTTGATTACCTTGCTCCATTAATAATTTTATCTCATCAGAATGAACGTTATCTATCAACTGTTTAATTTTAGTCATTTCTGTTGCTCTTCTTTCTGAATCATCAATCGATTGAGCATAATCCAATCGTTTCTTAAGTTTTTCAATTTCTTTTTCTTTCAATTTTTGTTCTTCTGCTAATCCACCCTTTCCAACTAATTGTTTTAATTCAGTTTCATAAATTAAACTTTTAATCATACCAACTTCTTTTTCCATTTCATCAGTTAAATACATTTTATTTGTCATATTTAAAGCTTCATTATACCTTTCAATTGCTTTTTCAAAATCCTTTTGTTCTGCCAATTTATTCCCTTGGTTTACAACTTCAGTAACCTCAGCAGAATATACTTTATTAACCAAGTTCTTTAGATTTGTGAGTTCTGGGTTTTTTTCTTCAGGATATGCCATTCTTTTGGATAAGCTTAAAGCAATATATAAATCGCTTATAGCCTCTTCATATTTTTTTTGAACTATAAACTGGATTGATTTATCCTTAATTATATTAATACCTGAACTACAAGCATTATTAATCAGCTCACTAATTTCTTTAATTTTAAGTTCTTTAATTTCCGATGATACCATAGAATTAGCAATATCTAGAGCCTGGTGGAAGTAATCAACAGCTTCATTAATTAAATTCATAGAATCTTCAAATTTTTCTTTAGAAGTTACCTCTATTCCATTTTCTACTGTAGGTTTAATCCTATCTATATAAATTGGATTTAACTCTTCAGCAATAAGTTTGATTTCAGAATTTTTAGTCTCAGAATCATACATTTTATCTGCTAAATGTAATGCTTCTTTAAATTTTGAAATTGCTTGTTCAGTTAAATTTTGTTTTAATAATTCTTTTGCTTTACTAACGATTGGTTTAATTTGTTTAGAATAGATTTCATTGCAAGAATTTTTAATCGTAGTAATTGATGCCTTCTTAACGTTCAGATCGAAATATTTTTCAATTGTTTGCAAAGCGTTTTCAAAATTTTTAATTGCATCTTCATTTTGACCATTACTTTTAAATTTCTCGCCTTGCTCAATAATTTCATCGATTTTTGAATCATATATGCCTGTAATTTCATTTTTAATTCTCACTAACCCATCCTTTGCAAAATCTGATTTATAAATCTCCTCAGCAATAGTTAATGCACTTTTAAATATTCCTACAGCTTCATCTGGTTTATTCTGATTTTTCAATTTTATTCCTTTTAACATAAGTTTTTCTATTTCATTCTCCCTTTTTAACTTATTAATCTCAT
>JBHLQA010000208.1:0-6286 GCA_048885285.1 Candidatus Odinarchaeota archaeon | reverse complement strand
ATGGAGATATTATTAATCCGATTAGTGCTAAACATTTTATTGATTATACTAATGTTGATGGATTAATGATTGGTAGAGAATCCATGGGAAATCCAGAAATTTTTAATCAAATTCATGAATACTTCATAAATGATAAAGTAATTCCCTTTAAAAAGGATTATGTCTTGTATAAAAAATATCTCAAGATTTATGAAGATATTATTGATTTATATCTTAATGGAATTTCATATCAAATTGGGAATGAAGAATTCAAGTTTAAAGAATTAAAAAGAAATGCAATATGGTTAACAAAAAATATTAGAAATTCTATTTCCACTAGGCGTAATTTAAGTAAAGTAAAAAACATTGTACAGTTGAAGAGCATCATAGAAAGAATTGAATAAGGAAAAATGAATTTTTTTATTTATATTTTTCTAAAAGCTCATTAGGGCTGTACACTCCATCCTCAGTTATAATAGCTGAGACTAGCCTAAATGGAGTAATATCGAATGCATAATTTAAACACTCTACTCCATCTGGAACAATCTGAACTTGACCTAATACATTACACACTTCTTTGCTATCTCTCTGTTCGATAGTAACATCTTTAATTGTTTCATGAAGAGATAGTGTTGAAGTTGGAGCTGCAACATAAAAAGGGATATTATTATCTTTTGCTGCTAGAGCAACTAAATAAGTACCAATTTTATTAAACACAGCATCTGAAGTGACTCGATCAGTACCAACAATAACTTTGTTTATTTTTCTGAGTCTCATCAATAAACCGGAGGAAGTATCGGATATTACATTTACAGGGATTTTATCATACTGCAATTCATAAGCTGTTAACCTAGCACCTTGTAATCTTGGTCTAGTTTCATCAGCAATTATACTTATATTTTTTCCTTGTTCTATAGCGGCTCTAATAGGTGCTAAAGCAGTACCATATTGTACAGTAGCGAGAGATCCAGCATTACAATGAGTTAAAACTATATCTCCATCATCTAATAAAGTCGACCCATTTTTACCTATGTTCTTATTGACAGTAACATCTTCCTGAGCCATTAATTTAACTTCTTCGATAACTAATTCAGATAAATTTGAGGGATTATCTGGATAAGAACTTATAATATTCCATATTCTTTTTATTGCCCAAAAAAGATTTGAGGCTGTAGGTCTAGTTTTTCTAATTATATCTGCTGCTTTTTCCATTTCTTTAAGAAATGATTCTTTTGGAAGATCTTTATATTCAAGTGTGGCTAATGCCATTCCCATTGCTGCCGCAACACCTATTGCAGGAGCACCCCGTATATTCATTATTTCTATTGATTTAGCAACATCCCGATAGTTATCAAGTTCAAGGAATATCAGTTTATGAGGTAGTAGCGTCTGATCAATCATCTTTACTTTATTATTTACCCATTCTATCGTAGGAATCATATATATTTAGAATCATTTACTCCTTAAAAAGTAATTTTGAAAAACTCATGAATGTAGTTGGAAATCTCTAGATAGAAATATTAATATTAAAATTTATATTATTCAACTAAAGTATACATATTTGTATAACTTTTAAATCATTTTTATGAAAGAGAACTCAATTATATTATAGTTTTCGTGTTTGTATTATGAATCAATGCTATAAATGTGCTGTAGAAATCAAACCAGACTGGAAAAAATGCTATAATTGTGGAGAATTATTATTATGCCCTCAATGTGATAGTAATTTAACAGGAAGATGGAAAGTGTATCCGAATTGCAAAGTGGATTTAGATTTTGGAAGAATTAGTAAAATGAGAGCTATTGGATATTTTCTTGGAATTGGAATAATCATGCCCATTATTTTCATCATTATTGGGTTAATTTTTCTAGGCGCAGATATTTTCTCATTCTATCAGTTTAGTTTTTCTGAGTTGTTCTCGGACTTTTCAGGATCCAATTTTCCATTCATTATTTGGACTTTATTCTATTCTTTTATGTTTATTATAGGAGGAACAGAGTGTTTAATATATGGAATTAATAGATTCAGAGAACATGGAATTTTCTTTTTTATTACTGCTATATTCGGTATTGTCTCACTATTGATAATACGTATTTTTGGAATTTTTACAATTGGAATGATAATTATAATGCTAATCTATATTTTTGGTCTATTCGATATACTTAGAATATTTAATAAAATAAAGAAAAATAGACCAATATATCTTAAGGAGCTACAAATTAAGAAAGAGGAATCAAAAGTAATCGTTAGTGAGGCAAAAAAGAGATTGTTTGGGATGATTAAAGGTGAAGGAAAAGTCAATTTAGATTTTGCTAGCGAAATTATTAATATGGATCAAAATACAATTAGAGGATTAATTTACGACTTAATTGCGGAAGATAAAGTCGAAGGAACCTTCCAAGAAAATATATTTTTAATAACTTCAGATGTTAATACTTTTATAGATGACTTATTGAATAAGTATGATGATTGGGAAAGGGAAAAGGAGGGAAAAAAAATATAAAACTTTTTTTTAAATATGCAGAATGATAAGATAATTAAATTTCCAATCATCTCATGTTCTCGTAGAACAGATATTCCCGCTTTTTTAATGGAGTGGGTGATTCATCGAATAAGAGATGGTTATGTAGTTGTAGTTAATCCATTTAATCGTAAACAAGTAAATAGAGTTTCATTAAACCCAAATGATGTAAAATGTTTTGTGTGGTGGAGTAAAAATTTTCAAAATTGGATTGATACTTATAACAATAATAGAGCCATTTTTGATTCCTATCAAGGTCACTATTTTCAATTTACGATAAATTCTCCATCTGAATTAGAAAGAAATATTAAAGTATCATTAAATGAACGATTCAAACAATTGAAATGGCTTACTGAAGAATTTGGTCTTTCTGCTATAAATTATAGATATGATCCTATAATTTTTTATAAGAAAAAAGGCTCAAATAATATGTATAATAATTTAGGAAAATTCAAAACCATTATTGAAAAGGTCTCCAATATTGGAATTAGAGAAGTAATTTTTTCTTTTGCTACTATCTACTCTAAAGTAAAGAATAGAATGAATGCCAGAGGATATATCCCTATTGATCCTTCTTTAAAGAAAAAGAAAGAAATTTTAAATGAGTTATTACAAATTTGTGATAAATATAATGTTCAATTGAAAGCATGCTGTCAACCAAAATTATTAGAAATTGAAGGCGTAGAACAAGCTCACTGCATTGATGCCTATAAAATTGAACAGTTAATTAAAGAGAAAATACCTAAAATAAAAGATACAGGACAAAGAAAAGATTGTGGATGTTTTAAATCTAAGGATATAGGGGGATACTCAGGTATTTTTCGATGTAAGCATAATTGTGATTATTGTTATGCTTCTCCAGCAAAAAGATAAAAAATAACCTGCAGTATTTATATACCTCATAAATAATTATAAATTTTAATAGAATCTAATATATTGAATATTAAAGAAAAACCAAAATAGATACATATTTAAAAAAATTACCTTTTTTATATTATATATAAATTATTGTTTAGGTTTCACTATATATTGAGGTTTTATTATGCCAAAATGTAAATTTTACATAGTAGATGTATTTGCTGAAAGGAAATTTGAAGGTAATCAGCTTGCTGTTTATATTTGTGAAGATGTACTGTTTGAAGCGGAAATGCAAAAAATAGCAAAAGAAATGAATTATTCTGAAACAACTTTTATCACTTCAAAAGAAAATTATGATGTGCGTATTTTTACACCTGAAGTAGAATTACCATTTGCGGGGCATCCCACAATAGGAACTAGTCTTGTAATACAACAAGAAATAATTAAAGGAAATGTTAAAACCATCCTTCTTAATCTAAAAATAGGATCAATTCCAGTATTATTTAAATATAAATCAGGAAAGCCAGATGTAATATGGATGGAACATAAACCTCCAACATTTGGTAGATTTTTTGATAAAGAATTATTATCTCAAATTTTAAATCTAGATGAGTTTCATATTGATGATAGATTTCCTATTCAAGAAGTATCTACAGGTATACCTTTTATAATAGTTCCCTTGAAGAATTTAGATGCCTTAAAGAAAGCAAAAGTAGATGTAGATAAATATTTAGATCTTGTGGAAAAAACTGAAGCAAAGGCTATATTAATTTTTTGTCCAGAAACTCGAAATAAGGGAAACGATTTGAGTGTTCGTGTTTTTGCTCATTATCATGGTGTACCAGAGGATCCTGCAACCGGTTCAGGGAATGGGTGTCTAGCAGCTTATTTGATAAAACATCAATACTATATAAAAGATATTATTAACATAAGAGTTGAACAAGGTTATGAGTTAAGACGACCATCCTTGCTTTACTTAAAGGCTGAAAAAAATGAGGAAGAAATTATTAGTGTTTCTGTTGGAGGAAAAGCTTTCATTGTTGCGGAAGGAGAATTAAGATAAATAAAATTAATGCTTTAGAATCATTATTGAATAGACCATTGTTAAATGTTATTATTTATCCATCATTTTTATTAATTAATTTTAATATTTTAACATTAGAACAGTAATTCTAACCCCTTATCCTATGGATACTAAAATCAAATTTGCTTTATTAACTGTTTTAATCGTTGCGATTCAGTCTATTTTAAAAGTAATTGGTGTTTTAATTACAGGAAGTTTAAGTTTTCTTTCTGAGACCGTAGATACTCTTATTGATATATTATTTGTCTCTATTTCTTTATATTCTATATATCATAGTGAAAAACCTGCAGATTATGAACATATGTATGGTCATAAGAAGATTGATTCTATAGGGGCTTTAATTCAAGGAATTATTTTAATGAATATATATATCTTATTAATCTATAATGCAATTCAAGTTATTATTCAACAGAGTATTTTGATTACTAATCCTGAAACAGGATTAATAATTTTAATAATTTCTTTTTCGATAAATGTGACATTCTCCAGAATACTTATTTATCAAGGTAAACAGAAAAAAAGCCTAACTTTAAAGATACAGGGTTTAAATTTATTTCAAGATTCATTAAGAGCTCTCTTAGTAATAATCAGTTTTATTATTGCATCTTTTAACGTTTTTTTTATTGATCCAGTCTTAAGTATTGTTTTATCTATTTGGATCATCACTGGAGCCGTAAAGTTGGCTATAGAAGGTACCAAAGAACTTACTGATACGAATCCCGTAAATATTATAATAATCGAAAATTTAAGACAAAAGATTTTCCAGTTAGAACATGTTATAGGGGTTCATGATATAAAAATTCGTACAAGTGGTATAACTTTATTTCTTGAAGTTCATTTATCAGTTGAAGATCACATTTCTATAGTACATGCGAATGAAATCATTAAATCTATAAGAAATATGAGTGAGAAGATGTTTCCTCTTTATGAAGTGGAATGTATTATTGAAATGAATCCCATAGCAAGTGAAAAGTCAATTGGTGAAGGAATAATTAATTTGATTTTTTCAATGAAAACTGAATACCCAAAAATAGTAAATTTTAGGGATCTTAATCTTTTTAGAATTCAAAATGATTATTTTATCTCTCTAGTTGTGATAGTTGATGAAAACCTAACACTTACTGAAGCTCATTCTGTTTCTTCTCATTTTGAAAAGGAGATAAAAAAACAGTCTCCACTTATTTCAAAAGTTATCACACATATCGAAGGAGAACCACCCAATAAATTTTTAATATCAGATCAGGTAAAAGGTGCCGATGTTGGATCTGAAATGCTACAACAAATAAGGGAAGAAGTCGAAGAAGTATTAAAAGCTCACCCTCAAGTAAAAGGTTATCATGGACTAGAATTTTGGGCAACATTAGAATATTGCATTTTAGAAGCGCACATTTTTTTTGATGGTAATTTGAATATCATGCAGATTCATGAATATATTAGCGAATTAGAAAAATCTATAAGAAAGAGATTAGGAATAGACAATTTAGATTCAATAATTCTCCATTCTGAACCAATTGAAGGACGTAAAAAAGGAATAATTTTTTAATCTCTAAAAAATTCAATAAAAATTAGCTACTTTACCTTTTAAAAGTTTATGCCTTATATTGAGGTTTATTGGCAGGAGCTACTCTTTACAACACTACAGCTTAACTTAATTTTGGAAAAAATAGAATTTATTAAATAAATTAAATATTTGAGAGTATCTGATCAAATAATGGTGTTATTTCTTATCTATATGTCAGAAAAACCACTGCTCCAAGGTAAGAAAAAACATTTCCTTGTTCTTCTTTTTTATTAATAACATCTAATCAATGTTTATCGCTATGCTTGAGTCTTACCCGGTGTG
>JBHLQA010000207.1:0-6303 GCA_048885285.1 Candidatus Odinarchaeota archaeon | reverse complement strand
TAAATTCCGCGAAATATAATACTTCAATCTCCATACTGTCACATATTTTAATCCTTATAATATGGCTCTCTAGAATTTACTACTTGTTTTACTATTTCTTCATATTTTTCGAAAGAATAATGATTACTAAGAGCCTCTTTCATATTTTTCCCTAAATCTGAGCGAAATAAACATCCAAAAAGATTTCCATCACATCCCACCCTTAATTTTGTGCAACCTTTACAAAAATCTTGTCCCGGAGTAATAGTTTCTATTACAGCTGAATTTGGCATAGTAAATACTTTTCTATTTTGCATATTTCCTCTAATAATAATCTCAGTTGCTTCAGATTCAAAACGTTTTATCAAGGGTTTTACAGAGAGGTGATATTTTTTAAAAAAATCACCATTATTTGCTACTGCATCAGACGCTTCATGAAGCTCAATTAGTTGTAAAACAAATCCATTTCTTGCACAAAAATCAAGCATGGTATCTAACTCATTATCATTTAATCCCTTAAGAAGTACATAGTTTAATTTTATCTGAGTAAAACCAACTTCTTTTGCTTTTTCTAAACCTTTTAAAGTATTATCTAAACCATCCACACCATAAAGTTTTTTATAAATATTGGGCTTTAGAGTACCTAGTGAAACATTGACTCGATTTAGACCTGCCTGAAATAACGATTCAGCTTTTTCATGTAAATAATATCCATTTGTTGTAAGAGAAATATCTTTATATAATCCCAAATAAGACACATTTCTTATAATTTCAACTAACTCCTTTCGACATAGAGGCTCTCCCCCTGTGAATTTAATACGAGTAACATTTAGGATCTCTGCTAGTATTTTACATAATTTGGTAATCTCTTCTACAGTCAAATTAGATGTTTTAGGAACAAAACCTTCTTGATCACAATAAATACAATGATAATTACACTCCGATGTTATCGAAAAACGGATATGTTTGATTTCTCTATTACATTTATCTCTCATTTTTACCATGGGTTATTTTTGCTTAACTTTTTCTTCAACTTTAATATCTGTGATTATAGTAGAAGGATATTGGCCATTTTCATCCTTTTCATACATCTTTACAACATCCCAGATATTTAATAATGCTGAGCTTACTCCCATTAAAGCTTCCATTTCAACGCCTGTTCGAGCAAAACTTTTTACTATACATAAAACTCGAATTGTATTTTTATTCTTAATCTCAAATTCCAAGGATACTTTATTAATTGGAATTGGATGGCATAAAGGAATTATTTCTGGAACCTTCTTGATAGCATTAATTGCAGAGACCTTTGCAATTGTAAAGACATCCCCTTTTTGAATTGTTTTATTCTTAATTTTATTGATGGTCTCCTCTTTTAAAAATATTTTTCCGGATGCGCTTGCAGTTCTGGTAATTTCCTCTTTATTTGAAATATCAATCAAAAATATTAATTCACTTAATTCGTTTTAAATAAAAAAACATAACGTATTTAATTAGTTAAAATCTGCATTCTATTTTATAATTAAGGCTTATCGATAGATAGATGAATTATTTATAAAGCTAAGATTTTTAAACAGAAGTAGGCTATTTTTTAAACATGATAGAAATTAGTGCTCGAAATGTATTAAAAGGAAAGATAAAAAAGGTTAATCATGGTGCGGTTAATTCTGAGATTATTATTGTGATTGCTGAAGGAATAGAAATTGTTTCCATTATTACGAAAAGTTCAGCTGAACGTTTAAATTTAAAAGAAGGAACAGAAGCATATGCGGTTATAAAAGCATCAAATGTAATGATTGCTAAAGATTAAAAAATTATTTTAAATTGATTTTATATTTTTCTAAGAGAAATTGCTGTTGCTTTAAATGAAGCATAAATTTTGTCGCCCACCTTTAATTCTAAGTCTTCTTTAGCATTAGAAGTAATATATGCTTTTAATCCATTTTTCATCGTAACTTGTATTAGTTCCTTACTGACTATGAATAACTCTGTTATTGCAGTTTTGATATTATTTCTAATACTGCTTTTAAAAAGTGATTTAGATAAAACAATATTCTCTGGTCGAATAAATAAAATTACTTTACCAGAACTAAATTCAGATAGACAGTGAATGGTAAGATCATTACTTTTAATTTCAGCATAGCCATCTTGATTCTTTATTATTTCTCCTTCTAAAATGTTTTCTATACCTACAAATTCAGCATTTTGTATAGAACGTGGTTTATAAAATATACGCTTAGGGGTGCCAGTGTCTACGATCTCTCCATTTATGATTAGTGATATCCTATCACCCAACATCGCCTCATCTTGGTTATGCGTGACTTTAATAGTTGTTAAGTTGTTGTTTTGATGAATTGATTTTACAACTTGCATCGCATTTTTTTTAGTGACAGGATCCAGTGCACTAAATGGCTCATCTAATAATATAATCTTAGGATTAGTAATTAATGCCCTTGCTAATGCTGCTTTTTGTTGTTCTCCCCCCGATAATGTATGAGGATATCTGTCTTTTAATGGAATTAAATCAAATTTTTGCATCATTTCCTTAGTCTTTTGGTTAATCTCCGCTCGCTTAAATCTTTTCATTTCTAATCCAAAATTAATATTTCGTTCAACATCCATATGAGGAAATAAGCTGTAATCTTGATAAACAAATCCAATGTTCCTTTCATAAGGACGAATTTTAGTCATGTCCTCTCCATTAATTAGGATTTTTCCTTTTTTTACCTTATGAAATCCCGCAATTAATTCAAGTAATAAGGTTTTTCCTGCTCCAGTCGGACCTAATAATACAAAATATTCCTTTTCCTCTATTTTCAAATCAATATTTTTAAGTTTAAAAGTCCCAAAATCGGCAAACACATTCTTTAATTCGATGATCGAAGTATCATTAGTTTTCATATTAACCACCATATTTTAAGGTTTTTTCTCTTGTAAGAATATATATACCGATGAAAATGAAGAAGCATAACAAAATTAAAAGGAGAGCAACAGGTCCAGATCCATCCAAACCTCGTGTATTAAATAGAAAATATACTAAAACTGGAGCAATCATTGGATAATATGCAATTAGGATTACTGCTCCGAATTCACTAATACCTCTTGCCCAACACATAACAGAACCCGTTACGATATGACGCTTATTTAGAGGTAACATTACCCTGGTAAAAACCTTTCTTTCATTTGCTCCTAAACTTTGAGCTATATTAGATAAATGGGGATTAATCATTTTGAATCCATCTCTAACAGTATTAATATAAATAGGCATACTCACAAATAATAATGCTACAATGATACCATTAATATTCTCTTCAAAAACAATGCCTAATTCTCTTAATGGTGCTCCAATAAATCCTTTTCGATAAAATAAAGAAAAAATAAGCAATCCCGCTACACTATGGGGGATCATAATAGGAATATTAAGAATAGAATCAATTAAAGATTTCCCGCGAAATTGATAATGAGCTAATAAATACGCTAAAGGTGTACCAAAAATTATAGCTATAATTGTAGCTAAAAAAGAAGAATAAAAGGTAAGAGCTATAGTACGAATTACATATTCATCCGTTACTGCTACCATGAAGTTTTTAACATCCAATACTAAATGTTTAATAAACATATCTATTACTGTTAAAATAACTAGCAATAAAAGAAAAGAAGCCAAAAAAACAAAAAAAAATAAAAAAAAATTATGTTTGAAGAATTGTTTAAAGTTTGTTTGTAATATAGGTTTTTCTTTCATAATTCAACATTCTTTATTATTCTTGAAAACAGTATGGTTGTAAATTCGTAGGCAATCCTACCAAATTATTAGTAGGGCAAGGAACTATTGGAGGTTGACCAAGATTAGTAAAGATTGTTTGTCCAGTTGCGTTAATAACATATTCAACAAATTTAGCGCCTAAATCTGGTTGATCCGCATTTTTTGGAACTGTAATTCCATATGTAATTGACTTTCCTGTACTTGTCGCTCCATTATCCTTTACAACCTTAACTCTTCCATATGTTGTATCTAGAGTTGAGTTTTTTAAATTAATTGCATCTTCTAAAGTTATGTAATTTAACTCATGTTGAACTGCAACACTTAGATATTCAAAAGCGTAATCTAAAGATCCTTCTTCTAAGAATGTCACAAGATCAACCGACTTATCTCTAATCATAATTTTATTCACATCAGGAGTGAGTGGTTCGATGGTAGTGATATTATAATTTGTACCATCAGTTGTATTTGTTATAGTTGAATGATCTAGAACACATCTTTCTAGAATAGAACTGTTTCCATATGCAAACTCCGCTAATTGAAGTACCATTAGAGAACGATATCCGCAAGGATCTAAATTAGGATTTGAAAATCCCCAAATTACATCATTTCTATCTAAGTATTCCCAAAAATTAGTATTATTAATATCATCTTTATATTTACTTGTATCTGTATAACACAAAACCATCTCATTAGTAGCAAACTTAATGTAATAGTCTTGATATTGTGCATCCATTCCAGGAATTAAACTCCAATCTGCGAGAGCTAAAACATCCCCTACTTTTCCAGCTTCTGTAATCCATGATACACATTGAACACTACCCGCAGCTTCAAGGAGGATATCGACATTTGGATAGTTTGTTTCGAATTCGGTTTCTACAGATTGAAGAGGTATAGCAAGACTACCTGCATGAAAAACTTTAACTTGAGTTTTTTGAGTCCCGGAATCTAATCCAACTAAAACAACACCTCCAATTATAATTACAGCCACTATTCCTACAACTACTATTCCGCTAATTATTTTTGTGTTTTTTTCCATTTTTTTCCCTTTTTATTTATAAATTTCGATATGAATAAGTATTCATATCGGTTAATTTCAAGTAATTAATCATGTTCTAATAAATTCTATCTTTTTTTAAGAAAACTTAATTATGTTTAAATTGTATCCAATATCTTTTCTATTCCAATATAGTTATCTTTAAATTCTTAGAATAGCTCTAAAAACATTTTATATAAAGAAGGGAATTGTGGTAAAGGAAGTACTCCTAAAAGATAAGTTAAAATAAAACTAAAAATACACAAGCTTGAAAATATAAAAACAATATCAATAATCTTGAAATGTATTTCATTCAAATTTGTTCTTTTTTTATGAATCCCAAAACATCGATTTTCCATTGATATTGAGGTTATATGTGCTTTTCTAAGAATAATAATTAAAGTTGATACTAATCTTTCAAAAATAAAATTATATGCTTTTTTAATGGATCCTACTTTCTCTCTTCCAAATCCACGAGCTTTTTGAGCGAGAGCAATAGTTTTAGCTTCTTTTTCAATTAACGGTAGATATCGCATTC
Organism: Candidatus Odinarchaeota archaeon; assembly: GCA_048885285.1. Lineage (GTDB taxonomy): Archaea > Asgardarchaeota > Lokiarchaeia > Sigyniarchaeales > SOKP01 > Loki-b32. The sequence continues at coordinate 993 of JBHLQA010000207.1, read as the reverse complement.
CTACCATGAGATTAAAAGAATATTTATAGGGTACTTTTAAACTCATTAAAGAATAGACAAAATCCTTCATATTTGTTGTATTTGTATAAATTATAGAAGAACTAAATAAAGTAATAATAATAAAAAACGCTTTCATTGCATAATATACTGCTAATCTTCTTATTGGTAAGAATTTCAAACCTAAGATATAAAACAAGACTTGTTCCTGTTGCTGAGGAATTGCATTAAAAAAGATATTTAAAACTATGCTGAAAATAAGAACTATAACAATAAATTTCAATTTTCTTAGTAAATCTCTTAAAGAAATGCCACTTATTAATGCGACCAATATAATTGAAAGTGCAATAATCGATAAAAAAATAAGACTTTTTATAAAAAAGATAATAATAGTAAGGAGCAAAAGAAATAGAAATTTCGACATAGGATTTAATTTATGCATAAATGAATCTCCGGGATAATATACAAATATATATGCTTTATTATCTAGATATTCATTTCTTTTTTTCATAATTTTATTCTCCTTTTTGAATTTGTTTATCAATTTCCTCCAATAAAATCATTGGACCTAAATTATTATGTCGTTTAAAATAATTATGATTGATATCATAATCATTGAGGGAACCATCTTTGTTTAATTCGATTATTTTTTTAGTATACTTCAATAATAGATGGTAATCATGTGAAGAGATAATTATAGTTTTACCTCTTTTATTTTCAATAAATAAGGTCTCAATTAGATCATTTATAGTTTTTTGATCTTGTCCTATAAAAGGTTCATCTAATAAAATTATATCTGGATCGTATACAAATATTGAACTGAGATTTAATCTTCGTTTTTGTCCCCAACTTAAATGAAAGGGATTTTTTTCAGGATCTTCATTACCAATTAAACTCAATAATTTGGATAAATAATCTTTATGAATTTGATCCAGTATATTAAAGTTTACAGGTCCATAAAGAATTTCATCTTTTATAGTTCTTTTAAATATCATA
>JBHLQA010000206.1:0-6320 GCA_048885285.1 Candidatus Odinarchaeota archaeon | reverse complement strand
TTAATACTCTTCAATCAAAAAAGCTTTTCTATTTAATTGAACTTAATTGTAATATCATCAAACCACTTTACTATGTAAAGGTCTTTCTTGATAATGAAAAAAAGATAAAAAAAAAGCAGTTTTACTCGTAGTTAAGATTTCTTCATTTTACTATATAGAAATATTGATATGATAATTTGTATCGCTGAAAAGATTTCATATATAATTAAAACTGGTAAACGCCCTTCTGTTAGCCATTGTTCACCACCCCTTTTTACATACATGTAAATAGGAGTAATAATAATTGCTAGTATTGGTAATAATATTATAATTTTATGTAAAATAGTACTATTCCATTTCTTTAGTTCGATTATAGATAGAATGCCAATAAGAGTTGTAGGAATTGCAACAATTACACCATGAATAATTGCACCTGTATACAGATAACCTAAAGAAATGAAAATAATTTTCACAATAATATAAAGAATTCCAATTGCAATATACAAATAATATTATCGGCATAAAGACTGCATAAAAAGCTCGAGGTAAAAAATCTTCATAGAAAATCTCTAATGCTTCGATCCCATCTATTACATTGTTCGTAATTTCAGTAGTTGTTTTATCAAGTAAATATCCCACTTCAAGTGCTAATAATTTTTCAAAAACTCTTTTACGCAAGAAGATTCGAATATTTGAAGCCCCATTAAAGACGCATTTTTTAATGTATAATGATAAAATAAGATGTATAAGGGGTAATATACATAGAGCTAATATCTCAAGTTTAAAATGTTGAAATACTAAAATTGAATAAGGATTTATATATAAAAATTCTCAATTGTTATTAAACCTTTTTACTTTTATAATGTCTGATATCTCCGTTCATTTAACCAATCAGTATAATAGATCCTATTTTTTTAATAAATTAAACTAAAGACTTTTATTTTTAAGTTGAAATATCGGCTTTAAGCAAGCTTAAATTGATTTTAATTAGTTATAACTAATGATATATAAATGCAATGTTAATAAAAGAGAGAAACATAGGTATTAAAAGTCCCGAAATGATTATAGTATTATATGAGTAAAGATCAAGATAGTGATGAGTTTTTAAGTATACCAGAAAGTTACCAAAGATATATTTGTGAGATCTATAGGATATCCCATAATAAACATGGTGGGTGGGTTACTAATAAAGAGTTAGCAGAGAGTCTAAATGTTGAGCGTCCTAGCATAACAGGAATGCTACATAAATTAAAAGAGGAAGATTTAATTAATTGGACACCACGTAAAGCAATCAGATTAACCAAAAAGGGAAGAGAATATGCTAGTAAATTAGATATTACAAATTTATTACTCAGGAGATTTTTCAAGGAAATATTGGAAATAGAGGATAATGAACTTATCGAAAAAATATCATGTGATATTGAACATCATATTACTGAAAAAGTTCAGAAATCATTAAAAGAGTTTATTGATTATTTTTTTGAGCTCAGACAGAAATGTGAAGAATTATAAGGTGGACTTAATCCAATAAAAGGTTTTGAAATTTAGATAATTAAAAATTCTTCTTTGAAAATTACAGAAGAGTGAAAATATTATTGAAATATTTTATCAAAGCAGTAATCTACGATTTATCTGTTTAAATCTATAATCAAAGATAACCAGATTTAATTTAGGATGATTATTCTTAACTTAATACATTTTTTTTGCTCAAAATCAGAATATATGAATTTTTTTATTAGATTTAAAAAAAAAACATAATTTGTAAATAGTCAAACTTCAAATAATATCAATAAATTAGTATTATTAGGTTCACCTAATTGCATTTTATGCAAATCCCGCAACCAGCTCAAAATGGTTGTCCCCCCCGATGGGCATAAGGTGGGGGAAAACAATCTTATTAATTAAATACTACAATTTAGTTATCAATTTTATTCTAATATAGTAGGATGAAAAAAAACATTCAAAATCATTTACAGTTCATTATACGAAAAAGCGTTCCAATCTAGGTTCGTTCTCTTCTGAGATATTTCCTAACTCTAACATTTATGAATATATAGAAAGCTTGAAATCGAACTGATATGCCAAATGTTTATAATAGAAATTATTAAAACAATTCTTTTTATTTGGTTATATAACCTGAGGATATTAGAAAGGATTCAAGTGATTCTTTTACTTCAACAGTAATATAATGTTTAATCTCATATGATATTTTGGTAATCATTTCTTTATTATGAATTTTTAGGACTTTTTCAAAAAAAAATTCTAAAAGGTATTGAGTTTCATTTAGATAACGAGCTATATCTTTCCCTTTTTGCGTTAATCTTAATGATCTTTTGGGTTTCCAAATTATAAGTTCTAAATCGTTTAACTTATGTAATATATATGAAACACTAGAAGGTTCTACTTTTATTTCGTTAGCTATATCCTTGTTGGAAACCCATCCTCCTTTTTTTGTACGGGCAATTCTATAAATTGCATCAAGATATCCTTGATAAGTTTTAGGGGCAGAATCAATAATATTTACCTTAGAATTATCCATTGTCATCAAATATAAAATTTTAAACTAGACGGGTTGTTTTCTGCCAATCGCAATTATATATCTATCCAATTTCTCAATTTCAATTTTAGGATCTATAAAACCTGAGTCTTCCATTATCTGTTTGATTTCTTGAGGACTATAAATTGGAAAATTTCCAATATTCGCCCATTTTTCGTTCCTTCGACGAAGTTTCTCATTAATACATTTAAAAGCTTCATTGATTAATACCAATTGACCTTCTGGTTTTAATATTGAATAAATACCCTTTAAATTATTAATTAAATCTGGCCAGAAATAATATGTTTCAAATCCGGTTACTAAATCAAATGAATCTTTAGGAAAGGGTAATGATGAAACCGAAGCTTTTTTAATTTCAACCTTATTAGAGTCTATGAATTCCTTGTTTATTTTCCTTGATAACTGTACAGAAACATCGGAATAATCGATACCAAAAACTTTACCTTCATTGATTCTATTGGCAAAATTATAAACATTTATACCCCCACCACATCCAATATATAGTAATCTGGCTTGATGGAAATAAAACTCATACCCCATTTTGCCATATCAGAATGACCTTTATTCATTCTTTTAGCGATAATCTTTCCAAATAGTCCTTCTGGACTTCTACATTGGTTTATAAATTTCTCTTTTAGTTCCATGAATATCAATTAATGTTTAATAATGAGTATAACTCTAAAAAAAAAAATAAAATAATTTTATTATTTAATATATAATTCTCGTTTCTTCCAAAATGATAAAATCGATATTGCACCGATTCCTAGAAACCATTCAATTCGTATTCCATCAGTTATAATGTATTCAAGCCAGACCTCAGGTTCACTAATTCCTATAAATGCAGTATCAATGAGATTTGCTATCCAGATCATAATAAATAAAAATCCAATGCCTAAAATTAGGATTCCTCCTCCAATTAAGAAACTATACCCTTCAGGAGAGAGTTTCCTAATTTTTGAAAATCCTACGAGAAAAATAGCACCAATTACGAGGTTGACAAAACCTTTCATTATATGATCTAGAAAAGCAGATTCAAACACGGCATCACCAGGAGTAGTAAAGAAAAGTAATGAAAATTCTTCATTCAATGATTCTAATAGGATTAAAGAAAATTCGATTATAGCGACGATAATCAAAAGAATACCAAAGATTAGAGCTAGTGAACTTAAAATTCCCTTTTTACTTTCTACGATTTCCATTAGAAATATACACCTCCAATTAGATTTATCAATAATGCAAATATATAGCCTAAGACGATGCCATATGTAGCAGAGAATAATGTCCATTTGCGGGAACCAGTTTCTTTATAGACCGCACCGATATGAGCGACGCAAGGAGTATATAGCAGTACGAATACTAAGTATCCAAATACTAAGTATGGAACCGCAGATGCAGCTAATGCAGTGTTAGGTAATGCTGCTACCACAGCAGCACCTAGCCCTTCAGCTTCTTCAACACCGAGAAGTATGAGTCCAAACATAGCTACAACGACTTCCTTTGCTAAAAAGCCAAAAATAATTCCTGCAACAGCAATCCAACTCCAATTTAGAGGAGTAAAGATTGGTTGAAAAACCTTTCCTATTGCTGCCAATAATGAATCTCCTGAATCAACTCCCCAAGCAAGTCCAGTTGAACTAAATCCGATATTTAGTAAGAGCCACATGGCTACTACTACTGTGAAGATTATCAATCCTGCTTTTTTGATAAATTCCCTTCCTCGTTCCCACATATGAATTCCAGTATATTTTGCCGTTGGTGCTCGATAATCTCCTAACTCTAAAATGAATGGAGAAGATTCGGTTTTTTTAAACACAACTTTTCTAAGGAATAAAGCCATAAGGATGGCTACCGCGATTCCAATTATATACAATAGAAAGATAATTGTTCCGGCAGCAGTGCCCCAAACAAATCCTCCTAATAATACATATACAGGTAATCGAGCTCCACAGGATATATTTTGATTTACCAATATCGTAGTTAGTCTGTCTTCTTCATCTTCAATAGCTCGGCAAGACATAACCGCAGGAATGTTGCATCCAAATCCAAGAATCATGGAGACAAAGGATCTTCCGTGTAGACCAATTTTATTCATTGCCCTATCCATTACAAATGCCGCACGAGATAGATATCCTGAATCTTCAAGAAACGACAACACCAGATAAAGCATGAATATCAAGGGAACAAATCCTAAAACTGCTCCGAAACCTCCGATGAGACCATCTACCACGAGTGATGTGTACCATGCATCTGCAGGCCAACTCATAGTTATAAAATCTCCCAGAGCACCTAAACCGACTTCAAGAAGTGTTACCAATGGTGCTGAAGCTCGAAAAGTAAACTCAAACATTGCCCACATGATCATAAAAAAGATAGGTATTCCAAAATATTTGTTTAAGAAAACTTTATCTAAGAGATCAGAGGTAGTAAGAACACTTTCATCACGTTGATATGTTTCCTTTATAATCTTACTGATTTTCTCATATCTTTCTCCTGCTAAGTCAAATTCTAAGCTTTCATCTGCTGAACGCTTTAGACTATCCATTAAGACTAATCCACCACCAGCAGCGGATATCTCTTTAATAACCTCTTTATCATCTTCTAATATTTTTATTGCAACCCAACGCCTTAGATTTGGTAAAAAGGTAGGAGTGTGTAGCTTCAGTAAATCTATAGTCTGACTTATCTTATTTTCAATTTTATCAGAGTAGCTTATTTTATATCCTGTTTTAAACGCCAATTTATGATCCCTTATAATATTTTTAATTAACGATTTGACTTCATTGATTCCTTTACCTTTGATGGCAACTGTTGGAAGTACTGGTGCACCGAGCATTTCAGAGAGTTTTTCAACATTAATATCAATTTTCCTCGATTCAGCAGCATCCATCAAATTTAAAATAAAAATAATTGGTACCTCGAGTTCTTTTAATAAAAATGCTAAATACAGATTTCGTTCCAAATTAGTTGCATCTAAGATGTCAACTATAATATCTGGTTTTTCGTTTACAATGAAATTTCTTGCTATCAGTTCATCTATTGCAGCTGGGCTTAGAGAATAAACTCCTGGTAAATCTATGACTTGAATATCGTCTAATTTCCCTGTTTTTTTTTCTACAGTAACTCCAGGCCAATTGGCAACATGACCAGTTTGTCCTGTAAGTTCATTAAAAATCGCGGTTTTTCCAACATTAGGATTTCCAATTAATGCTAAACTTTTTGACATTTAAATCACTTCAACCTCAATTAATTTACATTCTGATTTTCTAAGACTAAGGTTATAATTTTTGATCTCAAGTTCTAAAGGATCACCTAATGGGGAAGCTCGAATGATCTTTACCTCAGAACCAGGTATTATTCCCATTACAGCTAATCGTTTTGCTATACTTTTGTTGACTGATTTGATTATAGCTAACTGATTAAATGGTATCTCTATTAATTTCATTTAATTTTATTACCTCAGTATTTATAAGTTTTTTTTTTTAGATTAGGTACAACTAATTTATAAAATAATTTATCCTATAAAAATGTAATTATTTTGAAGTGAATTGAGATTGACGCTAGATGCATTTATCGCCACATAGACTTTTATTAATGGTTTAGAGAATATTCTCATCAATCTTTAATAAAACTTAACTTTAAATTTTAGAATAAATTCTATTAATTTAGCTATACCTAATAATATAAATTGAACACATTATGAATAAAGAAGAACCAAATCTTTATTTTAGGATTTTAAATATCATAAATAATACTGGCGTTAATAGTTTCAAACATATAGCTAAAT
>JBHLQA010000205.1:0-6340 GCA_048885285.1 Candidatus Odinarchaeota archaeon | reverse complement strand
ATCGTAATTTTCGTCGGCATGATATTAAGGTTTTTTAATTTTTGGTTAATTCTCTCAAATTAAAAATACCCTCAATTTAATTTAATTCTTAATTTATTAATCTCAGAATATTCCTGTTAAGAATTAATTCCTTCCTTTATTCCTATATTTTATTTTATAATATGATATCCAAAAGAAGAAATTAATAATGGAATAACTAGAATTATAGATATTTATTAGAAAAAATAATCAACAGAAAGGATGAATAATATCCTCTTACAAAAAGAGAATACTATATATCTTACGCATTATAGATGGATTGAATAAATTAATGAAAAACACTTTTTCAAGTTTAAAGAAAAGTGAAATATCAGTTTAATTTCAAGTGTAAAAAGAGAAAAAAATTATTAAAAATATAATTATTTCATTCTCTTCGCCACTGTTAACATAATTATATAATCAGCCACATCTTCAGCATTATCACTAATAGCTTCCATAGCTGATATACAATTATAAATTACTATTGCACTGAATGGATTTACATCAAGATTATTTGATACTAAACTTCGACTGATTGCATAATGTTTTTCATCACATTGATGTTCTAAAAGGTTAACTTCTTCACCTAGCTGTTGGATTTTATCTTCTTCTGCTTTTAAAAGTTCATTTACCATAAGATTTACTTTTTTAACAGCTTCTACGGAGATTCTTGAAATATCTAAAATATTTGCATGAATATCTTCACCTAAATTCATAAAATCTTTATGATTCATAGATATTAGAATCCTTGAACTAGCATTAGCAGCATTTGCGATGTCATCAATTCTTTTTACTAGGTGCATTAGATTCTCTCGAATTTTAGATGGAAGTTCTGCTTGTGATAACATATTTAGAATATTTCTACGAATTCCATCAGCTTGATGTTCTAGTTCGTCAACTCTAAAAAAAACTTTTAATGCGAGGTCTATGTTTTTTTCTCTAAGTAAAAAGGATAAACCTTTATCAAATTCGACAATACATTCAAGTACTTTCTGGGTATGAACAAGTGTTAAATTCATAGCGTTCTCTTCATTACGTGATTTAAACCATTCCATTAAAGAACTCATAAGATCTCCTTTTTTTTAATTTCTTATTTATTTCAATATTATTTATTGTTTTTATTCTAATTTTAATACTTCTCTTATTTTTTCATTACCAGGATGCTTAAATATTATTCCCAATTCTTTAGGAAAATATATCGTTACCTCAGAATTCTCTAGAAATGCATTATGGATTTCATAAGTGGCTGCTCTAGCGACTATAACAACTTTATCTTTATCATTTACCTTTACAAGTATTTCGAATCGGTAAAATACTCCCATAAATTTACGACGGAGTATTATTCCCAATATTGCATTTCTTTTTTCATTGACTCGATTACCTAATCGAAGTTTCATATGGTTGGCTCGAACAACTAATAGTACTTTATCATTATTCTGAATTTTATTATATAATGATTTTTTTAGATAACCTGCGAATGTATTTTTGAAACCAATATCTATTGGCATTGGAACAGATTCTTCTTGAATTTCCGTAAAGAATTTATCCCCCTGCTTAGATTTACTATTAATATCCCATTCGGGCTCTGTATTTTTAGTACAAATTCCATCAAAATAATTGATTTCACTCATAAAATTTGCTACAAAAAGATTAATTGGATGATAATATATCTCATGAGGACTTCCTACCTGAATGAGTTTTCCTTCATTAATTACAGCTATTCTATCAGCCACCATCATTGCCTCTCTTTCGTCATTGGTAACATGAATTACAGTTAAAGCAAGTTCTTTAGATTTTGCCATTAAAAGTAATTCTCTTCTTAAACTCATTCTAAGTCCCGCATCAAGTGCTTTTAAAGGTTCATCTAATATCAATAGTTTTGTTTGTTCTAGATTTAGCAAGGACCGACATAATGCGACCCTCTGTTTCATTCCCCCACTTAATTCATCTGGGTATGCATCATCTCTTCTAGTTAATAAAGTCATCATTAACACTTGTTCTACTAATGATCTGGTTATTTGAGATTCTCTAGCATGTACTCTTCCACTGTAAGAAATATTTTCAACAACATTCATATGAGGAAATAATGCGTAGTTTTCAAACATAAAACCTATATTTCTTTCACCAGGTGATTTTTTAGTAACATCATGCTCATCGAAAAATATCTTTCCCGAATCAGGTTTAAGAAGTCCGGCAATAAGTTTAAGTAATGTAGTTTTACCCGCACCAGTGGGACCTAAAATAATAAAATATTCTTTATCTTTTATTTCTAGTAATATATCTTCTAATGCAGTGAAATTTCTAAACTTTTTAAAGATATTTTTTAGTTTAATATTTACCAATAGTTTTTCACCTACGATAATGAAAGTTCGGATAATAAGTTATCAGGAGCTTTAAATACATGAATATCATCTTTGTGAATTCCAATTATTAATTTTTTTCCAGAGATGAAATTTTCCTCAAAATTTCCTGGTTTTACTGAAATAAATTTATCATTGTTATCTAATGCTAAATAAAATCTTTTAGTTGCCCCAATAAATCTTGATGTTTCTAAAATAACCTCAAATAATTCCATTTGAGACCAATCATATTGACTATTTTCAAAATCATAATCTTCTGGAAATAAATATACATCTTCAAAGCGATAAGCAATTACTATGTTATCATCTAAATCAAATTTATTACCAAAATTATTAATCTTTAATTTTGGACCTCCTAAACGGATTCTAATCTCCATTTCTTCATTATTAAGTAATTTTAAAACAAACCCTTGAAGAAAATTAGTTTCTCCTAGAAAATTTGCAACGAATATACTTTTTGGATTCTCATATAACTCATAAGGAGATCCCATCTGAAGTAATTTTCCTCCTCTCATAATTATAATTTTATCGGCTATAGCCATCGCTTCTTCTTGGTTGTGAGTAACATGTATAGCTGTGAGACCCAAATCTTTTACTAAATTCCTTAACTCATGACGGAAAACTTTAGATACTTTAGGATCTAAGGATCCTAATGGTTCATCCATAATCAGAATTTTAGCACCAGTTGCTATTGCTCTTGCTATTCCTAGTTTTTGTAAACCTGGATTTCCAAACATTGATGGATATTCATCAGCATATTGTAATAAATCAACTGTTTTGAGTGCTCTTTCAGTTTCTTTAATAATGTATTTATCATCATAACCTCGCATTTCTAAACCAAAAGTCACATTTTCCCATACAGTTAAGTGATCAAAAATTTCAAAATGCTGAAAAATAAATCCCATGTCTCTGTCTTCGGGAGGAACGCCTCTAACATCTTTTCCATCAATTAAAATTTTACCTTTTGTAGGTTCTTCAAGTCCCGCAATCATTCTAAGTGTTGTGGTCTTTCCGCAACCAGTAGGACCTATTAAAAAAACATATTCTCCATGTTCAATTCTTACAGAAATATTATCTACGGCAAGGACTTTCCCTTCATTAAAAGTCTTTGTAATATTAATTAGCTCTATAGTTGGCAATAAATTATCCTCTCTTTTTTGAAATTGTTCTTAATGCAAAAATTAGAAATGCACTAAAAATCATAACAATTACACTTGCAAAGACCCCTGAAGCCCAGGCAGTTGCTTCAACGAAATCTACAATAAGTACTGGAATGGTTCGTATACCTCCCATTACAACAATAGTTGCACCTGTCTCTCCTAATGAACGTGTGAAAGTCATTATACTTCCTGCAATAATCCCTTGTTTTATGTTAGGAAGAGTAATTTTTCTAAACACGGTTATGTTCGAAGCACCTAAAGTTCGAGCAGCTTCCTCAACTCCTTTATTTGAAGATTCCAAAACTCCAATAATAGGACGAACCATATATGGAAATGTAAAAGCGATATGTACAAATAGAATCATAAAAAACCCAGATTGAAATAAACCAAGACCTTTTGGGCCCCAAAACAAAAATGTTGCAAAACCTAAAGCTGCTGAAGGAATTGCAATCGGAATATCTAAGATTGTATCTAAAATGGAAATAATTTTTCCCCACTTTCGTTTTGTAAGTATAAATGCAAATGGAATACCAAAAATTAAATTTATAAAAACAGTTAAGGCTCCAATTTCTATTGAGTAAATAAAACTTGTATATAAAAAAGCCCATTTATAGTCTTTTCCTAAAAAAACCTCATCTATAAAATTTACACTAAATATTTCTATTAAAATATAGAATGCAGGGATAAGAATTACAACAAAAAGAATTCCTAAAGTTAATAAATCTCTTATATATCTTAAACTCTTTTTACTTAAAAATCTTTCAAATCTTGGCCATACTGTATTAACAGGAAATCCTATTTTTCGAGTTATAAATTTTATTGAAAATAGTAGTAAAAGGGAAATTACAATTAGTATTCCAGCTAATAAAGAAGCAGATGGTAATTCTAATTGCCTTCTATAACCTACAATCAGAATTGGGGCTGTTTCCACTAAACCAGAAAGTATGATTGTAGCACCAGTTTCACCTAAACTTCTTGTAAATGCAAGAATAGCCCCAGCTATTAATCCTTCCTTCATCAATGGAAGTGTTACAGTTCTAAAAACAGTAACTCCAGGAGCGCCTAGGGTTCGAGCAGCATCTTCATATAGAACAGCAGTTTTTTCTAATACAATTTTCATATTTCGCACAATATATGGAAAAGTGAAGACTATATGACCGAGCACTATTAATGTAAATCCTGGGTATATTCCAAATATTCCCCAAAATAGCATGATAGAAAATCCTAAGGCACTCGTAGGCACTGCCATTGGTAAATCTACTAATGCATCAAGTATTTTTTTACCTTTAAAGTTATATCTCGTTAATATGATTGAAATTGGAAAAGCAATAACAATATCAACTCCTACTGCTATTGATGCAATTGAAAAGGAGTTTCCTAAAGCCCTCAACATATTATGCCATTGTAAATCTCCCAACAATGGGTCGTTAAAAACATCTTTATTTATAGCGGGAATATTTAAAAAAATTGTTGAAAAAATGTTGATTATTGGACCGATAATAACTAAAATGAAAAAGAAAATTACTATAGAATCTAGGCTTTTTCGGTATATTGGCTTGGAAAAGAATCTATCTACTTTTAAACTTAAAGGTAAATTCAACTCTCCTTCAAGAGAACTTTCTTTCAAATATTGATTTCTTTTATAATTTTTCTTTAGCATTTTAATTATTACTTTCTCCTACGCTATTGCTTTACACATTTGCCATAAATCAGGGATTTTCAATAAAACTTCTTCATCTAATGGTGCATTTAATTCAGGAACATTAAGATCATACGCAATTCCATTAGTTTCATAATTAAATACTCTAGGATCCAATGGAATTAAAGGATTAATTGGTCTAAATCCATATTCTAAGGCAGAAACTACAGTTTCATTATCATTTAAAAAATTAAGGAATGCTTCAGCTACAAGTCTTTGTTGAGGACTTATCCAATCAGCATTTAATATGCAAAAAGGATGGTCGCTATATAATGTTCCTTCCTCTGGATAAACAGCAATAATCTTACCTCCAGTAGCTGTGCTTGAAATATCTCTTATTAAATTTTCATACAAGAAAACAATATTTAAGGAAGATGGTCCCTCACTTTTCATATAACGAGCTAGGAAACCAGTAGAAGTTCCGTATACCACAGCGCTGGATTCAAATTCTCTAAGCCATTGTTGATTATTCAAATTTGTTAGATCTGACATTGATAAGTTCTCTGAGGATACTCCAGAAAATGCAGATAATGCCATTATCACACTCATAAAGCCTGAATTTGACAATCGAGGGTCAGTATGAGCCATTTTAATGTTCACATTTGGGTTTAACGTCAGATTATGGATGTCATTAAATCCTTTAATGTTATAGGTTCTATTAAAAGATTCCCAAGTGGCAATTACTATGGGGGAATATATTATCTTAACTGCTGCGCTAATATTTACTATTGGAGTTTCACTTTTGGTTAAATCTGCCCATTTAGAATTTAAAAATGGCATCCAAATAGAACTTGCAGGACTCCATATAGTAGGATAAATTTCTCGGTTAAGAATACTAATGATTGAATTTGAAGACCCATAAGGATGCATATCAATACTAATTGGTTCATCAGGATGGGTATTTTGCCACTCATCCATAAAATTTGAATAAGCAATTGTCATCCAACTTGCTTTTTCAGAACTATAAATTATAGTTATATGAGTTCTTTCCCCTCTACTTTCAAGTACTAAACTAGTAGAAAAGGTCCCTATTATAAAACCCATTATAAATATGGAAATAATACCAAATTTACTTTTTTTTTTAGCTTCTCGTACGTATTTCA
>JBHLQA010000204.1:0-6342 GCA_048885285.1 Candidatus Odinarchaeota archaeon | reverse complement strand
AACACATGAAATATTCCATAATGTTGATTTATTAGAAGGAGAGGCTGATGACCTAAGAAGGAGTCTTCAAAAAGATATTTCAAAAGGGGAATTGGATCCGAGTGTGAGGCAAAATTTATCACATTTGATCAAAAGAATAGATGATGTTGCTAATTGTTGCAATGGTGTTGCTCGTAGAATAGCTACTGTACCTATGAAATTTTGGGATCAGAGTAGTGAAGAGACAATTAATCTAATTGTTGAAATTATGAAAACTACAGTTGATTGTGCTCAATATCTAGATAAGATCGTAATTGATTTAGTAGAAGAAAGAAAGCAAGTTAAAGAGATTGCTAGGCAAATTAATCAAACTGAACATAAAGTTGATCTACTGAATATTGAGTTAAGAAGAAGTCTTCAAGAAACTCACTATGATGTGAATTTTTTCACAATTTTTACGGTAGGAAATATTTTTGATATTCTTGAAGCAATTTCTGATTCGATAGAAGGTGTTGCGGATTATATAATGGTACTACTAACAAGTGTAGAAGGAATTTAACTAAGAAATTAAAAACAGAAAATTAGATTTTTAATTTCATTGCAAACAAAAATATTCTGTCCCATTAGAAATAATTGATTTAATTTTTTTTTGGTTAATCAGATCTCTTAAAAAAGTATTAACAAATAATTTTCCTCCTAATTTTATCCCAAATTATTTTTCTTTAATAAGTTCAAACTCAATCTCATTTAGAGTTAAGGCCATTCCATTATTATTAAGCAAAATTTTAAGTATAAAGTTTTCAATTAAGTGAGAATTTTCATATTTTAATAATTCTGTTATAGATTTTGGCATTTTTCAAATAAGATTGATTTGTGGATTAATTACGTATTTTTTAATCTATATTTTTGCTTTTTTATGTTTTCTTTTAAAAGAATTATAGATTCTTCTCTTGCTTTTAATATTGATCTTTCACTAATTCCTTCCATTTCTTTTGATGGTAAAATTTTTTCTTTTAATACTTTTTTAAATAATAAGTATTCATCCTTTCTTGTGATAAAAGGATCAACTTTCTCTTCATGAATGAAATTTTCGATAGAAGTATTTTTTCCATTACAGTTTCCTTCTGTTAAATCAAATCTGAAATTTTTATACACTAAGAAACAATGTACCATTGGTACATAGGGTAATTTATATTTTTTTAAAATATCATTTGTACCGTTTGATATTTCCTCAGTGAATTTATAAATTCCTACATGTTTATAAAGTGATATTTTTAGTTCTTTAGCTAAGCCTGCGATAATGGCATGTTTTGTAGTACAAGTTCCTTTATTCTCGTTAAATAAAACCATCTTATCATCATAGTTAGTATTATAACCATATTCAAAATTATGAACATACTCACAAGCTTTTTTAAATGATTTAATATCTAAAGCTAAAAATTTTCTTGAAATTTCTCCCAAAGGTTTTATTTCAGAATCAGGTAATTTATTGTATGAGTCCATAAGTATTTACTTGGTATTTAATTTAAAAATTAAATTATTTCTAACTAATTTCTATATGTGTACCAGTTACCATATAATTAACTTTCTCAGCTATTTTGCAAGCATGGTCCCCACATCTTTCTAAATACCTTGCAATCATTATAAAGAACGCACAAGGGGTAATGGTTTTTGCATCCTCCATCATATAAGTTATAACATTCTCTGAAAATAGACCAGCGCATTTCATCAATCTCGTCATCTCTTTCTTCAAAATTTTCAAAAAATTTTATATCAGATTGTTCAAAAGCCTTAAATGCATCCTCAATCATAGTTTTTACATGATCCCACATATGATTCAAATTTACAAACGGAGCAGGATATGGTTTTTTTTTTGACAATTCTTCAACAACTGAAGCTAGTCCTTTCCATAACGACCTAATCTTGCAAGATAAGTAATTACTTTTAAAATTGTTGCTAATCTTCTAAGATCTATTGCCATGGGTTGATATAGAGCTATTAATTTCAAAGCATTCGCTTCAATATTAGCATCCATCTCTCTTATCTTGTGTTTTTTTTTCTCTGTAATTTTAGCTAATTCTATATCTTGAGTAGATAAAGCTTTCATTGAATCATCTAATATCTCTAGTGCTAAATTACCCATCTCAAGAACCTCTTTTTCTAATTCAAAGATTTCTCTATGTAGTTCTTTTGCCATAATAATATACCTAACCAAATCTCCCAGTTATATAATTTTCTGTTAATTCATTAATTGGATTTTCGAAAATTTGCTCAGTATTTCCAAATTCAATCAGTTTTCCTAAATACATAAAACCAGTATAATCACTAATCCTTGCTGCTTGTTGCATGTTATGGGTTACAATTATTACTGTCCATTCTTTCTTCAATTCAAGAATCAATTCTTCAATTTTTTGGGTTGCTATTGGATCAAGCGAAGCAGTCGGTTCATCCATTAAAAGGATTTCAGGTTCGACTGCTAAAGCTCTCGCAATACATAATCTTTGTTGTTGACCTCCAGATAATCCCATCGCAGACTCATCTAATCGATCTTTAACTTCATCCCATAAAACTGCTCTCTTAAGATATCTCTTTGTAATTTCACTTAAGATTTTATCATCCATTATTTTATGAATTTTTGGACCATATGTAATATTATCATATATAGACATTGGAAATGGATTAGGCTTTTGAAAGATCATTCCAATTTTTTTCCTATTCAACCTAATATCAGCTTCTTTAGAATAAATATTCTTACCTTGGAATAAAACTTCCCCATTAATTCTGCATCCCTCAATTACATCATTCATACGATTTAAACACCTTAATAAGGTACTTTTCCCACATCCAGATGGACCAATGATGGCAGTAACCTCATTCCTTTTAATTTTTATATTTATATCTATCAAAGCTTGAGCTTCATCATACCATAGATTCAAATTTTTAAATTCAATTACGATATCATCTTGAGATTTGTTTGAATTATTTAAACTATTCTTATTTTCAAAATCTAACCTATTTTTATTTTTGCTTTTTAATACCAAAACATATCACCATTGTTTCCTTTTTTCATATCTAGATCTTATTAAAAATGCTACTCCATATAATACTAATATTAATAATAATAAGGTTAAAGCCGTTCCAGCAGCTTCTTCTACAGAGAATAATGCTTCAGTAAGTAATCTATATAAATGATAAGTAAGTGCCATAACAGGCTCAAAAAGAGACATGGTAATTAAATATCTAGAAGAAGTTCTGACAGCCGTAAACATAATTGGAGCCGTTTCTCCTGCGCTTCGTCCCATTCCTAAAACAGCCCCTGTAACAATTCCAGGTAATGCCGCAGGCAATACTATTTTACTTATTCCTTGCCATTTGCTGGATCCTAAAGCCAAACTCCCTTCTCTAAAAGATTTAGGAATAGCTTTTACTGCTTCCTCTGTAGTTCTTATTATTGTAGGTAGTATCATTAGGCCCAATGTTAACACTCCAGCAATTAATGACTTCTGCAGTCCAAAAGCAACCAAGAAAATTGCAACCCCAAATAATGCAAAAACGATTGAAGGTGTACCATTTAAATTATCGATTCCAGACCGAATAATTTTCGTAATTTTATTATCTCCAGCATATTCAGAAAGATAAATTCCTACACACATACCAAGGGGAAGTGCAAAAGCAATAGAACCTAGTGTAAGTTGAATTGTTCCTGTGATTGCTGGAAGTATTCCTCCTTCCATTGAGGAACCGGCAAGAAAATTTGGTCGAAATATAACGGGAAGGCCTCTAGCTATTATATAATACAATAAAACACCTACAGAAATTACTGCAAATGAAGAACATATATATACAATGATAATCCAAAATTTTTCTTGACTAACAGTAGAAATTCTTTTAAAAATAAGCTTAACTCCAATAATTAAAGCAAGAAATAGAATTGTGAGAAATATTCCAATCCAGGTACTCAAAACCCATCCTATAAATAATAAAGCTACTCCATATAATATCCATTTCTTTTTATTTTTAGGTACTATTTTATAAAGTTGAAAAGTCAAACCCATACCTACGCAAATTAATACTCCAACCACTTTAGAAACCATATCAGGAAGTATAATAGCGATTACTATAGATATAAGTAGAGTTATTAGGAATAATCTAAATTTTAAAATATAATTATAGAATTTAGTCTCTTTGAGCTTTACGTGCTTTTCCTTAGTTTTTTCTCCTGTGAATTTTCTTTGAATTTTGGATAATATAACATTCGCAATGGTGTTAACCATTAGCGTCATTATAAATAGTATAATTCCTAAAGCAAAATAGCTCCGCCATTCTATACTATTGGTTTCAGTTGGTCCCAAACCTAATCCAATGGTTGATGTTATTACTGCTACACAAGAAAACATATTTGTTATTGGTTCAGGGAATATTTTACAATTACCTATTACTAACATCATTGCCATGGTTTCGCCTAATGCTCTACCTATCCCTAAAACTAGTGCTGCAGTAATGCCAGAAATACCTGCAGGTACTACAACCTTACGCATTGTTTGCCACTTTGTTGCTCCCATAGCATAAGATGCTTCTCTATAATAATCTGGAACTGCTCTAATTGAATCTTCACAAACAGATACAATTATAGGTAAAGCCATTATTGCCAAAATTAAAGATCCTGATAACCATGTATTTCCGTGATGTAATCCAAAAATATCTCGAATGAATATATTCAAAACCACAAGACCAAAGAAACCAAAAACAATTGAAGGAATACCAGCAAGAATTTCTATAGAAAATTTAAGAACTTTTCTTAATTTTGGTGGGGCTAACTCAGCAATAAATATTGACGTCATTAATCCTAAAGGTAAAGCAATGACTATAGCTCCAAAAGTAACTAAAAGGGTATCAACAACGATAGGTAAAGCACCAAATTCTCCATTTGAAGGAAGCCAATTAGTACCTAAAAGAAATTCTGCAAGTGAGACTTCAGCGAAGAATGGCCCACCGATTACAAATAGAAAAATTATTATCAAAAATACAAATATCGTTGCGATAGACGCAATGAAAAATAAAATCCATTTAATCATTGGATCTCTATTTTTTCTAAGGTAAGAATAATTCTCATCAAATATATATAAGTCATTCTCAAAAATAGTTTCTGAAGACATTGATCTATATAGATTTTACTAGTAAAGCTTTTTATACAAATAAAAAAAGAGATTTAATATATTGATAATCATCATAGATTATATTCAAATATTTATTCTATATAAAATAAATATATATTCTTTAAAATTTCAAGATTATAAACTACTTTTTAAGTTATAAAAATCAAGGAAAATTTAATTTTGAATTTCGAAAAATTCATAAAAAGTATGAAAGAAAAATAAAAAAAATTTTAAAAGTTATAAGATTTTTATTTGGATTTTAAAACCAAAGTCGAATAAAACCTTCTTTTGCTACTACTGCTTGTCCTTGAGGACCATAGATGAAATCAATAAAAGCTTTAACCCAACCAGTAGCTTCACCATTTGTAGTAAGATGGAGAGATCTAGAAATTGGATAGGAATCATCTAAAACAGTAGCTATTTCAGGTTCCACGCCATCTATTGGAACTGCTATTATGCTATCATCAACATAACCTAAACCACAGTATCCAAAGCCATATTGATTTGTTGCAACGGTCGTTACCATGACTGTGTTAGATGCTACTTCTGTATATCCAGTAACTGAACTGGTATATCCAGAATTCTCCCCTAATTCTTCAACTCCATCATATAAAACTAATTCTTCAAATGTTGCTCTTGTACCGGAACCATCAGGTCTAGTATGAACATCTATTGTTTCAGATGATAAAGAAGGATCAATATCATTCCATGTGTCATAAGTACCATTATAGATTAAAAAGACTTGATCCATAGTAAGTCCATTTGTTTCTAACCAAGCAGCGTTAGGATGACCAGCATCAATAATCACAGCAATACCATCTTTTGCAAATTTATAATCTGTTAAATCATTGCCCGCTGATGCGTTTTCAGTTGGTTTAATATTACGAGATGACATACCTATGTCACTTTGACCGTCAATTGTATCAGAAATTCCATCTCCAGATCCTGTACCGGAAACAGAAATATCAACATTAGAATTTAATTCCATGAAATCATTAGCGCATTCAGTAATTATTGGCTCGCATGTAGTAGAGCCTGTCATAATGATTGATACTGATCCTGTTCCACCTGAAGTAGTAAGGCTAGTAATTCCCCAACCAACAAAGAACATAGCAACCATGCCGACAGCAGCAACAATCCATATACCATTTTTTTCCATTTTATTTCACAAATTTGTATTTAAAGATTTTTTTTAAATTGTTTGATT
>JBHLQA010000203.1:0-6368 GCA_048885285.1 Candidatus Odinarchaeota archaeon | reverse complement strand
ATCGATTGAAGAACCAAGTGAAGATCTGATTGAAGAACCAGAATCGATTGAAGAACCAAGTGAAGATCTGATTGAAGGACCAAAATCGATTGAAGAACCAAGTGAAGATCTGATTGAAGAAACACAATCAGAAACGGGTGAAGTACCAAAGGAGGAAAATCTTGAAGAGAACGAAGAAAAACCCTCTGAGGATATTGAGGAAGAAAACGAGGATAATAATAATTAATTTAATTTTTTTAGATTGATAATTAGTTTCCTTTATGAATGACAATTGGGTGATTGTCGTTTATAAATTAAACCGAAAACTTTAAAAAGAACTAAAATCAGCAAGATTCCAAACGTTTTTTAAGTTATTTTTATTTTCAAACATATAGGAATTAAGATTTCTGGAAGTATAATTGTTACATAATATCTTCTTGTTTAAAGGGAATAAAATTCGAGATTTAGTAGATCTTAATATCTTTTGTTATCCTAATGAAATTATTAGTATCGACGATAAACTACTTGTTAATAAAATTATAAAAAAGCATGAGAATGAAAATTGCTTTCAACAATTAAATTCAAAACATGCCATTGATGAGCCTGTTGCTCAATTTCTTAATGATTTAAATATATATACTTGTTGTATTAATGGAAAAATTATCATAGGTCTAATTTTTGAAAATGATGATAATCCCTATGACTATAGAGAAATATTTAAAGAATTATTAAATGAGGTTTTGAATAATGGGAATGGATATTCCTTTGATGATGAAATCGAGATAGATAATTTATTAATTTCTATGTTTATTGATATCCGAAGGTTTGGAGACGAAGTAATTGAGAAACCTCTTGATATTGAATATTATTATCAGAGGGAAACATTTTTCAAAATCTTTCTTTTTGGAATTGATGAGGTGGGAAAATCAAGCTTAATAAGACGAATGAAAACTGGTAAATTTAATGATAATTTCTTTGTTCCAACAAGAAAATTCAACATTGAATACATTCCTGTAAAAGAAAAAGGCTTACTTGCTGTATGGGATATGCCAGGACAAAAAATGTTTAGATCAAAATGGTTAAAAGGACTTCAAGATTCAAATATTCTTATCTATATGATTGATATCGCAAATCAAAGAAGGTTTGAAGAATCAAGAAAAGAATTTTGGAAGATAATAAATAAGGATGAATTAAACGGAATACCTTTACTTATTTTAGGAAATAAATTCGATCTAATCAAGTATTCTGAGAAAGACAATAATGAACAACTTACAATATTAAAAAAAGAACTTTTCAATTTCTACAATTTTAATAAAATAAAAAATAGAAAGTGGAATTTTATATTTACATCTGTTAAAACTAATTTCAATATTGATGAAATAATTCCTAAGATTTTTAATTTGCTCTCTTCTTAAATTGTTATATTTTCTCTAAAATCTTCATTTTTCTTTCTTGGAAACCAAGGTATTAACCTTGAAACTCGGTTTTTATAATTAATATAACTAGGCTTCCTCTCTAAATTTTTATTTATATCTTCCATATTTTGTCAATATATCCCCTTACTGCTAATGACTAATTTAATAGATTTATTAACTCTACTGAATCATTTGAAATTATAATATCTTAATAATTTTATTAGAGTGAAATTTCACACTAAATATCCATAAACAAATTAATTATATTCATTTTAAAACTTAATCAATAGCTTTTATTTTATTGGATTATTTATAACAAATATAATTAAAAATATTTAATGTAAATAATTAAAAATCAATATAATAACAACTAATCTAAAGTGATTAAAAATATGGAGAAAAGAGGAGCTAAACTTAAAATTGATGAATATAAAGGACCTCTCGGATCTATAAAAGGATTTGAATTAACTACTGGTAAAGTTTCTTTTGGAGACGAAACGGAATGGGAACCTATGGGACCTACGCCAATGCCTCATATACCTACATTACGAGATTGGTTTATGAAATTAATGGATAGATATAAACCATTCTATATGCCTATATGTGATATGTGTTGCCTTTGTACATTCGGAAAATGTAATCTTTCCAAAGGCAGAACAGGAGCATGCGGAATAAATATGGAGACACAACAAGCCCGTATAGTAGAAATTGCTTGTTGTATTGGCGCAAGCTGCCATTCTGCCCACGGAGATCATCTACTTCATTGGCTTAAAGAGAAATATGGAAATGTCCCAATAGCATATGGTACTAATATTGAAGTAGAGATGCCTTGTACTCGTTTAATTGTTGGAATGAAACCAGAAACCTTAGAAGATTTGGAAACAGCGATGGAATGGGTTCATTTTACAATCACACATCTATTAGCTGCCGGTCATACTGGTCAGGAGTCAAACCATTTAGATTATGAATCTAAGGCTTTCCTAGCTGGATTGGCTGATGCCGTAGGAATGGAAATTTCTGACGCAGTTCAGATAGCCGCATATGGATTTCCTATGGGAGAAGCTGATGTACCGCTTATTGAATTAGGCATGGGAACTTTAGATACAGAAAATAAAGCAACAATTTTAATGATTGGGCACAATGTGGCGCCAGGAATTGAATTAGTCGATTATATGAGAGAAAAAGGATACGATGATAAGCTGGATGTAGGAGCAATTTGTTGTACTGCAATAGATTTAACAAGATATTTTGATGGTGCAAAAATTGTTGGGTCATTAGCTCGACAGATGTTTTATATACGTTCTGGTTTAGCAGATGTTGTAATGGTAGATGAACAATGTGTTAATTTACGGAGTTATGAGCAAGCAAAACTTGTAGGAGCTCCATTTATTGCTACAAATGAAAAGAATATGGGCGGATTACCTAATAGAACGGCTGATCCTGCTGAAGAAATAATAGAAGATTTAGTTAGTGGAAAAGTAGATGGTGTATTGATTTTAGATCCAATAAAAGCAGGAAAAGTAGCAGTAGAGACAGCAATTAAAGTTAAGCCAATTCGGGCAGCTAGAAGTGCAATTCCTGATGAGCAAGGCTGCATAGATATGGCCATGAATTGTAATGGTTGTGGTAATTGTCAGAGAAATTGCCCAAATGATTTACCTCTCGTAGAGGGTGTAAAAATGGTAAAAGAGGGTGATTTTTCGATATTGGCTGATGCTTTTGATCATTGCTTAGATTGCGGTCGATGTGAATCAGATTGTATGAAGAATGTATCCCCACTTACTTTGTTAATGTATGCTGGACGTGATAAAATCAGAAATGAGAAATTTAACATGCGAGCTGGTCGTGGACCTATTCAAGATGTTGAGATAAGAAATGTAGGAGCACCAGTCGTCTTAGGAGAAATACCGGGGGTCGTAGCTATTATCGGATGTGCTAATTACGCTAAAGAAATTCAAGAATTATATTTAATGGCAGAAGAATTTTGTAAAAGAAATTATATCGTTGTGGTTTCCGGATGTGGTGCTATGGATATTGGACTCGTAAAGGATGAAGAAGGTAAAACACTTTATGATAGATATCCAGGAGATTTTGATAGAGGTGGACTTGTGAATGTTGGAAGTTGTGTAAGTAATCCACATATAAATGGTGCTGCTATAAAAATTGCAAATATTTTTGCTAGAAGACCATTGAGAGGAAACTACGAAGAGATCGCAGATTACATTCTTAATCGTGTAGGTGCTTGTGGTGTAGCTTGGGGAGCAATGTCCCAAAAAGCAGCAAGTATAGCAAGTAGTTGTAATGGTATGGGAATTCCTGCTATCTGTGGACCTCATTCAGCAGAATATAGAAGAATGTATATAGGCAGATCTGACGATGAAGATACATGGAAAGTATGGAATGCTCGTGATGGTACTGGGGATCACTTAGTTGGTCCATGTCCAGAACATTTACTTACTACTGCTGAAAGTATTGAACAAGCCATCTGCTTAGCAGCAAAGATGTGCTTGAGACCAGCAGATAATAGTAAAGGAAGGATGATCAAATTATCTCATTGGATTGATTTAGAACGTAAATATAAAGGTGTTCAATTTCCAAATGACTTAGAGAAATATGTACGCGTCGAAGCAGATATTCCAATTAATATGAAAGATGAGATATTGGATTTTCTAAATCAAAATGGTTGGGAGCCCAAAGAAATTATAGATCCAACTCTATTAAAGAGAATTTGTAGAACCTAATCAAAACTTTTCTTTATTTATTTTCTTTTTTTCAATTTTTTTATTGAATGATATAAAAATCAATTTACTTAGATATATTGAAATTAATTTTTATAGATCTAGATAGATTAATTCTTATTTGATTATTTTAATAACCATTCTTTGGCATCTTCCATTGAGGATAATGCTTTAGCATTTACTCCTGAGAATTTATTAACAATATTAAGAAATATTTTTTTTACACCAGTTATTCCAACAACAGCAGTTTTTTTTAAGAGTGGTTTTGATTTCTTACTCGCCTCGACAAATGCATCAACTGCTTCTTTATTAGCATATGCTCCCGTTACATCAACTATCAATAAAATATCTTTTTTCCCTGATTTAAATGTTAGATCAGTAATCCTTTTGATGAGGGGTGCAAATTGTTCAGGGTAAATATTTGTATAATCATCAAGAAGAATTTCATTTTCTTTATAGCTAATCCATTTCATACGTTTTTTTGCTTCAGTATCAAAATCTTTAATTTCTTGCATAATAATCCAATTCTAATTTATTAAAAGTAATTTACCAATAGTCTATAGTTATATAAATATATTCAAATAGAAAACCTAAAACTTAATGTATAAAGAATATTTTCATCATAATACTGGATAATATTAAGAGATGAACAATATTTTGGATAAACAAGATAAGGATATTTTAAAATTATCGAAACTATGTAAACATTGGGCAGATCATAATGATTCCCATAAGGAAAATTTTATGAAATGGAGAAATATTGCTAAAGAAAAAGGTTTAGAATCTGTAGCTGAAAAATTAGACAATGCAATTAGAATGTTAGATAAGTGTAATGAATTTTTAATTTCGGCAAATAAGGAATTAGATTTAGATTAGATATTTTAAAATTTATAATGATACTTAAAGAAAAAGATTAATCAACGGAAGTAATTGTTCTCTGAAATAATCAAGTCTTCCATCTAATAATTCTGGGTTTTCTGAAAGCATCCATAGATATACGGGTATCTGCAATTCGGAATATTCGAATAATTTTTCTCCACAAATAGTAAACCCATTAAGAGGTAATTCCAATTTTATCGATTTTTCCCTTATTAAACCAATTGAATTATAGAAGTTTGAAAGCGTTTGAAGTAATAATGCTGTATTATTTACTAACATTTCATCTGTATCTGATCCCGTATAGCTTCCAAAAATTAAGCCATCCATTGATACAAGACTTGAAGCTTTTGCTTCTACTTGATGTGTAAACTCTTCGAGAATATGTTCGATTATTTCAGATGTATCAGATACCTTCTTTAATGCCTCACTAAACATATGCATTATTGTTTCTCTCTGAAAAATTGTAGTATCACAATAATCAACCGAGAAACCTTCAAATTCCTTAGCAATAGCGTTAAATTTGTTTTTTATACCTGTTACATTTTGTTGCCATTGAAGTGATTTTCGTATGTCTTGATCACTCTTGCTTAGAACAATCATAACAGAAGGCAATTCATGTAATTCTTGTAATACTTTTAATACTTCTCGAAAATAATTAGCAGCTTCAGGAATTCTATCAGGATCTTGGCTATCTACCACATATAACATAATATCTGCTTCAGTAAAAAATAATTCTGGTCTATTAAAATATAGTTTCTCTCTATATTGCACTTGCCCTCCAAGATCCCAGCTTATAATTGGATATCCAAAAAAATCTAGTTTCTCTCTTTTTACACCCCTGGTAGGTAAAAGAGATTTAATAATAGAAAATTTATCTTGAACTACTGCAAGGATAGATGTTTTTCCTCCATTATCGAGTCCTATCATTAATAATTTTTTATGACGTCGTAGTTGTTCTTTTATATTTTTCTGTATCAGCTGAGCGATCTTAACCCATTTCATTAACATGCTTGGTAGAATCTCTTTTATCTCTGGTAGATTTGCTACAGATAAATTAGCAAGTTCTTCAATAGTATTTACACCTTCATTAGATAAATGTTCAGAACTGATTTTATCAACACCTATTAATGTATCTGGTTTAAATCTTAGTACTTCATCAATTTCATTGATAAGAACATTACTTTTAAAGAAATCTTTAATAGCTACATTCTTATTACTATTTTCAGACATTAGACATCAAATTAAATTATTATTTTTCTTTAAGATAATACTTTTATCTTTACTAGTAAAAAAAGGTATTATTAAATATATATTAATATTTGTAAAAAAAAACTTTATCTAATTGAAGTAGTATTAA
>JBHLQA010000202.1:0-6415 GCA_048885285.1 Candidatus Odinarchaeota archaeon | reverse complement strand
CTCTCCTAGAAAACTGGTGAGAACCAATGCAGCCATCCTTGAAGATTTCTCTCTTGTGCACTTATAAAATTAAATGTACCGGTAATTAATATTATTAT
Organism: Candidatus Odinarchaeota archaeon; assembly: GCA_048885285.1. GTDB lineage: Archaea > Asgardarchaeota > Lokiarchaeia > Sigyniarchaeales > SOKP01 > Loki-b32. Next base: position 6,317 of record JBHLQA010000202.1, on the reverse strand, counting down.
TTTTAGATCTTTCTGATTATCTAATTGTAACTTTAAATTAAGTTGTTCAAATAAATTTTATGGATCAACATCATTATTTCTAATTTACATAAAAATTTTGGAACTTTTAAGAAAATAATTCAAACAATTTGTAGAAAATTACTTTAAATTAGAATTTATATCAATTAAATAGTTAAATTCTGTCTTCTTTTGAGATTTGAACATTTCCAATGTTTTATCTTTTATTATTTATCTTGTTTCTATATCAACAAAATCCGAGATAAATATTTTTAAAATTAATATATTTTAGCATTTTTATTGTCAATTTAATTATATAATAGAAAAGTAATTTATTTAGGAAATAATAGAGATTTAAAAAAATAAACAATCTGCTCATTTTCTTTTCCTTTTCTATCTTCTTGAAATATCAATATACAATTTATTTAGGTTTCCTACATATTTTAACCTAGGTCTGATTAGCCTATTATCTTTTAATTGTTCAATTGCATGAGCAACCCATCCAACGCTTCTTGAAGCCGCAAATAAAGGAGTGTATAGCTCCATGGGAATTCCTAAACAGTGCAGTAATCCTGCAGAATAAAGATCAACATTTGGATAAATACCTTTAGCTTTTATCATAAAATCAGTGAGTATCTCAATCATTTCAAAGATAAAATCATCATGGTCATGTCCAGTTTTTGTTACTTTATCACGTCTTTCACCTTTTTTATATGCTTCATAGAAATTTCTAGCTAGATCTCTCATAATAAGAGCTCGTGGATCCCATGTTTTATATACTCTATGTCCAAAACCCATGATTTTCTCTTTTTTTTGCAATTTCTTTTTTGCCCATTGAATAACATTATCATTACTTAATACTTCATTTGTTAAGGCTTTCATTACTGCTTCATTTGCTCCACCATGTAATGGTCCTCTAAGAGTACCAATAGCACTTGTAATACCACTATAAATATCTGATAAAGTTGATACAGTCACTCTACAAGAAAATGTAGAAGAATTTATCGAATGGTCTGCATGACAAATTAAAACTTTATCAAATGTAGTTATAAAATCATGATTGGGATTTTTTCCTGTCATCATATAATAATAATTTCCCGCATGAGTCAACTCTTCAGAAGGTTCTACAAGAGGTTGGTTAGTTTGGATTCTATGAGCAAAAGCAATGAGAGTAGGCATTTTAGCAATAATTCGAATTCCTTTTCGAATATTAGCTTCTTGTGAATAATCATAATCATCAGGATCATATAATGATAAAGCTGAAATAGCCGTGCGCAATAATTCTATTCTTGTTGTGTTGCGTGGAAAGCTTTGCAAAATCCTTAGAATATTATCAGGTATGTTCCTTTCTTTTATTAAAAGTTGTATAAACTCATTAAATTGAGATCTAGTTGGTAACTGACCATAAATAAGAAGATATGCAACTTCTTCAAAAGTAGATTTTTCTATTAGTTCATCCAATGAATATCCTCTATAAAATAATTTTCCATTAATACTATCAATAAAAGAAATCAAACTTTTATCAATAAAGATACCAACAAGCCCCTTATGGATTGGAACATCAACTTCTTTAGTTATTCCATTTGTGTCCTTATAATCTTCAGAAATATGTCTATTATCTCCTTTCAATTTGATCTCTGTATATACTAATTTAATTAAATTATATCTCTAAATGAAAGTTTTTTAATTATTAAGAATATTAATGAAGAATGTATATTTAATCTCATCTATTAATGAACAAAGAGATGATGATTTCTTAAAACCCTAAATTTTTTTAATTTGTAAAAAGATCATATTTAAAGTTTAACCTTTCAAGGTGAAAATCTTTTAAAATTCTAATAATTCAAAAATTTTATGAAAAAATTTGTTATAATTTGAAAAGTAATTTTTAAGAATTTGGAAAAAAATAACAGAATATTTAAAAACAAACAAAATTTATTTCTTAAAAAATTTCGAGATAGTATTCTTCTCAGAAAAACAGTTGGTTTATGGAATTTTATATTTTTGAATTAAAATCACCAACTAAATCTTAAATCATAACTAATTCTTATGAATAATATTAATAAGTTAGAATTATTATTATTATATTAACTAAATTGGCTGTAATTAACGACAAATTTTGGCAAGTTGTACGGAGATTTAATACCCTAATGAGTTCAGCAATAGAGGGCCCAGATTGTTTATCAATTTGTCATAGTGATTGTTGTTCAATTAAAATTGATGTTCCCAAAATTTTAGCCCAAAAGTATATGGAAAAAGGGTATGCTACTAAAGATGATTTCATTAGAGGTGATGTTTTTACTTTTAAATTGAGGTTTGATGATACAACGGGAAAATGCTTTTTATATAATAAGAAAATTAATGGATGTGCTGTTCACACTTCTGGGATTAAACCCCCTCAATGTTGGATATATCCTACGAAATTTTCTAATCCAAGTAATAAAGAGATAAGTTGTAAAAAAGCGAATGGTTGGAAGATAATTGATTCTAAAAAAACAAAAGAAGCTGAAAGATTACTTGATTACTATACTTTTCTTTGTCAACTTGAAGCAAAGAAAGAACTTAAGGGAATTATAAAACGTTTTAATGATAGGTCTTCTAGAACGCATTTAATAGGATTATTAAAACAAATACCTCCCAGTCAGCTGGCAGGCTTTAAGGATACATGGGATTTTATAATCCCTTTATCAGCTCAAGGTATTTCATTACAAATGAAAAAATTTTGTAAAAAATTTAATGAGAATTGTGGATTCAATTATTTTGAGTGTAAATCTATTTGTGATGAGGTAATTCAAGGATTATTAGACTTCATGCAACAGAACTTATATAAGTTTTTACAGGAGAATGGTCCTGATAATGAGGGTGCTTATCCATTTTATAAGTTAAATGCTTTTCATATAAATTCCTAATTTTATTGAATTCATCCCATATAAAATTTCTAATAAGATATTTTTGACGCTTATTCTACTTCTTATTAGGTAATAACATAAGAAAACATATTACAGACGTGATATATCATCTTAAATAATATTTGGATAAATATTGATATAATACACAAATAATATAGAAAATTAGTGTTTGTCGTGTCATTGGGAAATAAACCTTTAGTTAATTTGGCTAAAAATGTTTTTTCTGAAAAATATGAGTTTATAGAGGGTCCCGTACGAAATAAAGGAAAATCTGGCAAATCCTGGACTTTTGATGCTATTGTAAAAAATAATCTTAGTACATTTGGAGTATTCATAAGAGACTGGAAAAGAGAAATCTCAATTACTCAATTAAGGCAACTTCATAAAGCATGTATTGACACCAATATCGAAGGGGGAATTATGATTTGTAATATTGTTACTGACTTTTCTCGAGAATATAGTTCCCAGTTTGGAATCCAACTTCTTTCCAGAGGTCATCTTATCTCAACCTTACGAAGAAGAAAATTCCAAAATGATTTTTAATTTTATTGTTCATTTTCCTCTTCAATACTTCAAATATTCAATTATATATATCTAATATTGTCCCTTTGTCAAAGTTTAGTTAAATTAGATAATCAATTTTCCTATATCAACAGAATTATCTTATTAATTTAATTCTGAAGCTTAAAGATTTATAAATTAATGTAATTATGATTATAATATATAGCTAATACGACAATTAAGTGAAAAGTTTTGATATCTATTTATCAACTAAACGAGAAATTAGAAGATTTTGAACAAATCGAATTGAAGGAAAATGTTGCATTATTTGAACTATTAGATTCAAATAAAATTCTGCTTTTTGTTGATTCTCATAACGGTAAAGTATGGATTTGGGAAGGAAAAAACACAAATGCCAGAATGAAATTTATTTCTGCACAATTAGCGCCTCATATCAGAGATAAGTATGATATTACTTATACTATATCGTCTGTAGATGAACAAAATGAAACTATCGCTTTTAAATTATTAATTGGGCTTGCATAAAGAAATGTAATAAATTCCATCACATGAATTATTTTTTAGTTATCTAAAATTCTATAATATATTAAAATGAGAGTTTCATAAAAAAAAGTGATATAAAAACATTTTTTGGAGTTTTTGATTTGGAATAAACGCTTATTGAAAAAACTAAGTGAATATTAATAAAGAGTCAAAAGTTGAACGAAAAGAAACAGAAAGTTGAGGAACAATACATTTTTGAGTTCTATGATGAAGATTTTGCGGAATCCTTAGAAGTAGAATCCATTAAAGTTAAAGAAGAATATAAAGAAATAAATTTTGAAGATAATTTAAACGTAGAACAGCTTGAGATTATTAATAATATTAATGGTCCAATGTTGGTTATAGCTGGGGCAGGTAGTGGAAAAACAAGAACAATAGTATATTCTGTTGCTAAATTATTATCTTCAGGTGTAAAACCAAGTGAAATTATGTTAGTCACTTTTACAAATAAAGCCGCTAATGAAATGATTAAGCGAGTAGAAATACTTTTAGGTAAACGTCCTAAAGGAATTTGGGCGGGAACTTTTCATTCTATTGCAAATCGTTTTATTCGAAAATATGCAAAAATGTTAGGTTTGAAACCAAGTTATATTATAATGGATGAGACTGATGCCAAAACTTTAATGAAACTTTCAATAGAAAAAGCTAATGTGAAAGAAATCGAGGAACGATTTCCTACTTCTGTAATGGCAAAAAATATTTTATCTTATTCTTTTAATTGCCACAAATCGATTAAAGATATAATATTATGGAAATATAATCAATTTGATAGTGCAACTATTATTCAAAAGTTGGAAGAAGTGTTTAAGATTTATAAAGCTAAAAAGGCAAAAGATAATTTAGTAGATTTTGATGATCTCTTAATATATTGGAATCAGTTATTAGATGAGAGGAATATTGCTCAATTAATTGCTAAGAATATTAAATACGTTCTTGTTGATGAATATCAAGATACAAACTACGTTCAAGATGAAATTATACATAAAATAGTTGATTGTAACCCAGAACATAATATCATGGCTGTAGGTGATGATGCTCAAAGTATTTATGCATTTAGAGGCGCTAATTTTCAAAATATTTTGAACTTTGAAAAAAAAAATAAGCATTGTAGGAGATTTACAATAACCTATAATTATAGAAGCGTTCCTGAAATTCTCAATTTGGCAAATGATTCTATAAAATACAATAAAAAACAGTTTAAGAAAGCTATGCGCGCTACTCGTTCCAAAGGACTTCTTCCATTTCAAGTAAATTTAGGAGATGATAGTGATCAAGCACGATTTATAGCAAACCAAATCTTAAAATTACGTTCAGAGGGATTCGATTTAAAAAATATGGCAATATTAGTTCGAGCAGCATCACATTCACTTAAAATTGAGCTTGAATTAAGAGCTAAGAATATTCCTTATGAAGTTCGAGCAGGTGTTGCTTTTTTTGAAAGAGCTCACATTAAGGATATGTTAGCTCATTTACGAATTATCGAGAATGCATATGATGAAGTATCTTGGGCTAGAATATTTTCAATTATTCAAGGGATTGGAACAACTTCTGGTTCGAAGATTTTCGAAGCAATTTCAAACATAGAACATCCAATTGATGCTTTAATTAATAAGATGTTCTATGCTGAAAAACTGAAAGGAGCTCGTATATCTAAAGAAGGTATAAGAAATTTAATCTCATACATAAAAAACTTAATAGATTTTACTCCAGAAGAAAACCCTTCAGAAGTTATTAAAGATTTAATTAAAGTTCTTGAAGAACACTTAAAATCCAAATATGACAATTGGCAAGAGAGAAGAGAAGATTTAAAACAGTTAAGTTTATATGCACAAAATTTTCCAACTATCAGAAAATTTTTAGAAAATTTAAGTCTTAATTTATCTAATTTAGAAGCTAAAACTGTTAAATCTGGAGAACAAAAGGAGGAAGAAAATCCTTTAATTTTATCTACAATACATAGAGCAAAAGGACTTGAATGGCGAGTAGTATTTATCCCTATGCTTTGCGAGGATTCTTTTCCATCCAGTAGAAGTATAGGAGATCCAGAAGCATTTGAAGAAGAACGCAGAGTATTTTATGTTGCTATAACAAGAGCAAAAGATCATTTATATCTTATTTCCCCTTCGATTAGACTTACTTACCGAGGACCTCAAATTGTAAGACCTTCTCAATTCGTTTCTGAATTGAATAATAAGGTTTATAAAAAGTCCTCTGTTGAATTCAAATCAATAAATGATAAAAAGGAAATTGATAAAAAAGATTTGTTTAAATCAGCAATAGATCTTTTATAGTCCACTAAATTAGATATGTCTTTAGACTTTTTATATTAAAACAAATATTACATTT
>JBHLQA010000201.1:0-6419 GCA_048885285.1 Candidatus Odinarchaeota archaeon | reverse complement strand
AACAAAACGCAAAGACGCTTCAAAATAGTTTGTCAAATACTACAAGAGATACCATTCAAAATGTAAAAGATGCAATTGCCGATTTTACTTTACAATTTATGAACTCCATTGATGATGGTACTGAATTAGCAGAGACTAACGAGGAAAAATTAAAGGATATCCACACTGCCTCTAATGCAATTCCTGAAATTTCTAAAGTAACCACATGGTCTGTAGTTGGAAAAGATGCAATGGTAGCAGCTATTAAAGATGCCATATACCGCGTAAAATCATCAATTATTATTGTAACTCCATATGTAGTCCCTGAGATATTACAAGTTGTTTCTGAATATGCGTTTCAGAAAAAAGCAGTGAGGTTTATGCTCACTTCACATTGGGATTTGCAAAAGTTCAGTGGCATTATTGGCAAAATGAAACAACTAGGAAATATCCAATTTCGGCAATTACAAACCGCTGGAGAGTTTTTTGCAGTTACCCGAGATGCTGAGGAAGTAATTTTAGCACCAGCAACTGAAAATGAAACAGAAATGATCGCTGTTGTTTCTAATCAATCGGGTTATTCTAAACTTTATAGTCAATTCATTGGACCAATATTTCAGGCAAATAGCCGCCCCATAAAGTGATTCTGGCAGAATAGCTCAACCAAAACTCAATAAAAAGTTGAAAAGAAATAAATATTATATTTTTCTTAGTTTTTTCTTTATAGAGTGATTTAACAAATTCATAATTTTCATTAATAAAAATTAAAGTAAAGCCGCCTATGAAAGGACACTATTCTATATAATATAATTGTAATTTTAAAGCATACTAATAAGAATGTAAAGACTATTTAATGAGCCATAGAATTAGAAAAGTTAAGATCTGTAAAAACTTTATGAATGAACATTCGTTCAATTTCTTCTAATTCTTTAGAACATACTAAAAAGAGCTGTATTCTTTATTATTAAAATTAAATAGTTTTTTTAATAACTAATTTTAAATAAATTTCATTTACTCACAAAGGATTCTTTTCTGTTAAAAATGTGGGATTCCATATATAATTCAATAATTGTAAATAAATCATATTACTAATCATATTTTTTGTTGTATAACATTTAAATATATTACTATTTTCTGTTGATTATTTAAATAAAAGATTATCTAATTAAATAAGTAATTTGTAAAATTTCACAGTTATTGGTGATTTAGAGAATGTATAATCAGGTAAATGAATTAGAGAGAAATAAAATGAATAAAAATATACCTCGTTCTAAACATGGTAATAATTCTCCCGAGATGATAAAACAAAGACGAGATTTTATAAGTGAAAAGACTGGAATTCAATTAAATCATATTGATCAATATACTATTGAAACTAAAAAATTAAAGGGAAATATTGAAAATTTTATCGGTGCGGCTCAGGTACCAATTGGGATTGCAGGACCATTATTAGTAAATGGAAAATATGCTCAGGGAGAATTTTATGTTCCCTTGGCAACAACAGAGGGGACCCTTGTTGCAAGTTATAATAGAGGAATGAAAATTTTATATGAATGTGGTGGAGCAATAACCACTATTAGTGATGATGTCATGCAAAGGGCACCTGTTTTTATCTTTAAAAGTGCACGCGAGGCTAAAAATTTTGGAAGATGGATTAGAGAAAATTTTCATGAAATCAAAAAAATAGCGGAAAAAACGACCCGAATCGGAAAACTCAGGGATATTGAACAATATCCATCAAATAAATTTTTATTTCTTCGTTTCAATTACCATACTGGGGATGCAGCGGGTCAAAACATGACCACAAAAGCCACTTTTTTTGCCTGTGAATGGATAAGAGCAAATTATCCCTATAAGATCAATCATTATATTCTTGAATCTAACCTTGCTACAGATAAAAAGGCTTCAAAAGTCAATATGCTTAGGACACGAGGTAAACGCGTAACTGCTGAGGTAGTTATTCCTGAAGATATACTTAAGAACCGGTTAAACTCAAGTTCTTATAGGCTTCAACGTGGATTACAAATAACTACTGTTGCAAGTTTTATGGCTGGTTCAGTTAGTAATGCCTATCATTCAGCAAATGGTATTACTGCTATGTTTATCGCTACAGGCCAAGATGTTGCTAATGTTGCTGAATCCTCTGCAGGAGTTATGTTTTCAGAGATGTTAGATGATGGGGATTTCTACTGTTCAATTACAATTCCATCCTTGATAGTAGCTACTTATGGAGGAGGTACTGGTCTTGCTACACAAAAAGAGTGTCTTGATGTAATGGATTGTTATGGACCTGGAAAAGTCAAAAAGCTAGCAGAAATTGTTGCGGCAACAGCCTTAGCAGGTGAGATTTCTCTTATGGCAGCTATTTATACTAAAGAGTGGGTTTCAAGTCATGAAAAACTCGGAAGAAACAGATAATGAAAACTAAATTTTAAAAAAAAGCTTTTTCACTTTATAATAATGGTTTTTTAAGCCAAACTAGAAAGCTTTATAGATTGACAATTTAAATATCAAAATAATATTTCTTTGAAAAATAACTAAGGCAATTCTTAAAGACTATTTTTGGTAAAAAGGTTTAAAGGTTATTATTGCGAAATATATAAACCAATCTAAACTTATTTAATTATAGAATTAAATCCTTATATGAGGAATTTAGAATGACAAATAACTTTGAAAAAAGAGTAGAATTAATGGCTCCATTAAAAAATTACAAGTCATTAAATGCTGTGTTAGGAAAAGCTGATGCTATATACTTTGGTATTGAATCTTTTAATATGAGAATGTTTAGTGATAATTTTAAACTAGAAGAGCTGAATAATATCGTGAAAACCTGTCACAATCATAATATTAAAGCGTATCTAACAACTAATGTAATAATTTATGAAAATGAATTTCCTCTTTTAGAACAAATATTAGATAAAGCCGTAGAGTCGGAAATTGATGCCGTAATAATTCATGATATAGGAGCTATTCAAATTGTAAAAGAAAAGGGATTAGATGTGCATATTTCCACTCAGGCAAACATTTCTAATTCTCAAACAGCATTATTTTATAAGTCAATTGGAGCCAAAAGATTAATTCTAGCAAGAGAATTAACATTAGAACAAATTAAAGAAATTAAAAAAAAAATAGGTAAAATTGAAATTGAGACATTCATCCATGGTGCTCAATGTACTTCAATCTCAGGAAGATGCTATTTTTCTGCTGAAATTTGCGAATCTCAAGATTATTCGGCAAATCGAGGGAAATGTATTCAACCATGCAGAAGAAAATGGCGTGTTTATGATGATCAAAATAATGAGTTGCTGTATGATGGAGTATTCTTTATCAACGCAAAAGATCTTTGTATGATCGAACATATCCCTAAACTAATTGATGCAAACATAGATGCTTTTAAAATTGAAGGTCGAATGAGAGATCCTATCTATATAGAAGAGACGACTAAATGTTATAAAGAAGCTATTGAGGCATACTATGATAATAATTTCACACAAGAAAAAGTCAAAAATTGGTTAAAACGCTTGAATAAAGTATATAATAGGGGGTTTTCTACTGGTTTTTACTTCGGATTACCAAAAGGTAGTGAAATACAAAGGAAATTTGATGGAAATATCTCAAATTATAAAAAAGTTGAGATTGGAAAAGTTTTAAATTATTTTCCAGAAAAAAGAGCCGCAAAAATTCTTTTAACCTCAGGGAAACTAAAATTAAATGATGAGATTTTCATTATTGGCACTCATACAGATACATATTTAAGACAAGAAATCAACTCTATTCAAATTAAACAAAAGAAGAATTTAACCGAAACACCATTTATATCATCTAAAAAAGACAGAATCGCAGTTGGAATTATTGTTGATAAAACAGTTAAAAAAAATGATAAAATTTTTAAATTCTTCCCATTGCAAAAAAACTCGAATGAATAAAGCAGAATTCTTTAAAGAAATTATATCTTCAAATAACAGATATTAAATAGAAGTAGGTGAGAATATCCAATTTGAAGATAACTTTTGCTTAAATTACTTAATATGGTCAATTCTTATATTCTAGTAAAATGGTATTTTTTAAAACCTCTTTAAAATTATTATATACTTATGAAAACTATATTAATAATTTTATAACCAATTAGATGGCTATTACTATATAATAAATTAACTAATAAATCAAATTTAGAAAAAGAAGTATTATCCACAAAGAATTTAAAAATAATATTAAAATTGATTATGCATTAATATATAAAATATATTTTTAACATCCATTTTAGATACAATAACATAACTGTAGAGGTTTAATATGATCTCAAGAAATAATAAAATCATTGGAATCCTTTTAATATTATCAACATTGATAACCATTCCTATTATTTGGTATATTGGTAATTTGCCTATTCCTCATCATCGTACTGACATTATTATAACAGATCCCTTGGGAGATGTTTCTGATCCAGATGTTGATATTATTGAAATTAGATCATATAAGAGTTCAGAATGGAGACAAAATTTTTCTTCAACTCCGTATTTTTTTGTATTAGAATTAACTGTGGAAGGAACAATTAGGTATCAATATTTATATTCCATCAATATTGTTGTAACTAATGATGAGGGAGCAAGTATTCATCATTGCGACTATTATAATGGAAGACAAAGTAGTTATAATCTTGATGTTGAAGTAGAAAATTCAACTTTAAAGATGTATTTTCCTGTAAATAGCTTACTTCATAATGCATACATGACAGGATTAGAAGGAGTAGCTAACAATGTGATTGAAGAAGATCTTACTGGAGATGATAGAGATAATCCTATAGAATATCACCATTTGTGGTCGTAATTTTAAAAGATAATTTTTATTCAAAATTATTTCTTAACATTAAAAGAAAATATAATTATCTTTTTACACAAATTCAAATGATATGAATAAAATAATAACAATCACTTTAGAGAGATGTCTTAGAGTTATTAAATTAAAAAAGTTGTTAATGATATTATTTCTTGATTTTTAAGAAGATTAAAAGCTGAAATTAAAAATTGATTATTTAAAATAATTCACTTTTAGATTAGACTTTTAGAAAAGAATTAAGAAAAAATTAGTCCCATTTAGGACCTCCTGACTTTTCAACAGTATTATCATCATCTTCGGAGTGAATCCTTTTAAGATCAATATCCTGATATCCAGGAAGAACTCCGAGCATTCTTCTCATAGCAAATTCAACATCTTTCGCACTAGCTATAAATCTACCTACTATTAGGATATCTGCTCCCTGTTGTATAGCATATGTTGCTGTACTTGGTTCGATACCTCCTGCGACTGCAACTAACACTCTATCTCTTCCTGAAGCTTTCTTTTGACTAGCATATAATTCTTTGATTTTTGGAACTAATGCCCACCTAGCTTTTTGAGAGGCATCAGGTGATTGACCTCCGGTTGCAGATTGTTCAACATCAATAGCTCTATGAATTATAACAACATCTGGTATTTGTTTTAAAGAGTTTAATTTCTCAATAGGATTTGAAACTTCCATTGTGTCGACGAAAGCATGAATCCCTAGTCTCTGTGCTTCTAAAATAAATTTATCCAGAGATGCTGTTGCAGCTAAACCACTGGCTACCACGGCATCAGCAGTTGCATCAAATGCAAAATCAACCTCCAATTTGCCAACATCTAAGGTCTTTAAATCAGCCACAATAAATTTATCTTTTGCTACTTCTCGAATTTGCTTGATTGATTCAACACCATACTTCTTAAGAAATGGAGTACCTACTTCTAATATAATTCGGTCACTTTTTGGTAATTGCTTGACTACTTTTATTTGTTTTTCTAGAGCAGGATGATCTAATGCTACTTGCACATAGGGGGGCCGCCAGAGTCTGGGTACTCGAATCCCTGCTACTGGGTGTCTTGCTCGATCTTTATCATAAAATATCTTTTCTATAGGGGGATATTTCCTTAAAGCTCTCTGAATTGCTAATTTTGTAGCACCATAATTATATTGATAGATTTTTCTATAATCCTTAGCTTCAGGGTGTATATAGACACTAGCAATTATCAGCCAATCCTCTATTTTATTCATTGGAATAATTCCTTCTTCCACAGCATCCGCAATACCTTTAGCAACTGCTGCTTGTGCAGGTCCAAATATTTTACTTGCATCCTCCATTTTAGCGAGAGTGACCTTAGGCACAATAAGCGATACTGGTTTAGCAAGTAGATTTGGTCGAATTCCTGCTAACAACCCACCATGACCTTTAGAAGGCGTGCTAAGTGCATTGGCGAATGAAACTCCAACAGGTCCATCTTTAGACCCAATTATTAAATCTATATGTGCCAAATTTGGGTCACTTGAATCTCCAACCAAGGCTTCTCCGATATAATACTCACTTTTTGGCATAATTTGAATCTTCTACTTCTTAATTAATTGATTAATTTGTAGATATTTTTTATTT
>JBHLQA010000200.1:0-6440 GCA_048885285.1 Candidatus Odinarchaeota archaeon | reverse complement strand
TTTCCGCAGTTTTTTTTTTGAAATATTCTATTATTTAGCTTTATTACTTTCATTTTTAATTACCATTTGTAAAGTAAATTTTTACGGTTTTTTTTCTAAAATAAATATTTGTTATCATTAATTATGTAAATTTGACTATTAAACTTTTTATTTTCTATTATTTCTTATAAAAATGTATAATTTGTGTTAAAATAACTTAAATTAGAAGTAAAAAACTAATGTAAGAATTCTTTATTGTTGATTTATGCTTCAAATGTATAAGATAATTATCTTAAAATGGTTTAATATGAATTAAACTCGATAAATTCTTATAACTGAATAATTATTTAAAAAAATAATCATATCTGTTTTTGGCAATTATCTAATTTACTGATTTCAAATTTAAAATAATAAAGTAATTCTTTCTATTGTACTGCATCTTTATTTTTTTCTAAAAATTTAAATATTCAGATTAAGATTGAAGAATCATAGAAAAATATAAAAGAAACGATTTTATTCATAATTTAATTTTTAAACCTAATTAAGGATTAAATCTTTATTGAATTTAGGCAGAAAGCATGTTAAGGCAAGTTTATATTTTAAAGAATGAAAAGATTATCTACAATAAAAACTTTGGAAAAGCAGTACCTTCAGAGGATTTTAATAAATTATATCAAGAGATAATAGAGGTTTCCTCCAAAGGGACGGGAATAGAACTTGATAGTTACGACTATATTCAATATAAAATAGTATTTTCATTAGTTCAGGATTTAGGTTTAATGTTTATGTTTATAACAGATCTAAACGATGATCAAAGACAAACAAAACAGGAATTAGCAACCTTAGAAAGGGAATTTTTAGATACATTTGGTGAAAACATGGAAAATTTGGATCCTTCCTTGATGGAGTTGCTTGATCCTATAATGGATTCAATTCATAGAAATCTTAAAACAAAAATTTCTTTAGTTGGTTTTTCAGGAGTAGGAAAAACAACGACTACAAAATTAATATGCGCTACTGAGATTCCTTCTGTACATATTCCTACAATAACAGGAAAAATTTCAACTGTAAAAATAGGTAAATTATATTTTCATTTATGGGATTTTGCTGGACAGGAGCAATTTAGTTATTTATGGAATGATTTTATTATAGGCAGTGATGCAATTCTCGTTATAACGGATTCTACATTAGAAAACGTGGAAAAAAGTAAATTCTTTATCGAATTGATAAAAGAACATGCCCCCTATGCACATACAGCAATAATTGGAAATAAGCAAGACTTATCTGATGCATTAAACATTGAAAAAATTCAAGAGATCATAGGATTAAAAACATATTCAATGGTAGCTATTGACCCAAGTAATCGAGATAAAATGATCCAAATAATAGCAGATATTCTTGGTATAAGTACTGATGCGTCTCCCTTACTAAAACCTTTATTTGAACGAGATCAATTAATCAAACAAGCAAAAGAAAGTTTAGAAAACGGTGATATTGCCCAAACTGCAAAATTTTTTGAAAGAATCTCAGATTTATGTCTCGAATTAGGAGATGATATCCTTTATAAGGAATTTTATGAAAAAGCTAATAAATTGAAAAACTACTTAACAAATCAATAAAGTATACAATAAAATCTTTATATTAATTTATTAAACAAAAAAAAATTAGAAAATAATATTTTATTCTTCTTCTATTTCACTATTAATTTTCATAGATCGATAGTTATCATCGAGAACGTTTAGGTATTCAATCAAAACAGCCTCAGATTTTGATTTTACGCCATATTGGTGTATAATTGTGTTTAGCATGTATTTAGGATAAATCAATGAATTAAAAAAATCACTAAGTAAAGCATAATACTCATTTCCTTTAATGTCTTGAAAAACATGAATCATTTGATTATCCCATAATATTTTCAAACCACCATCTATATCATCTACTCCTTTTTTTCTGAGCTTCTCTAGCACGTTCTTTGTTACTATTGAAATTCTTAAGAGCTTCAAAATTTCATAGATCTGAGGATCAGCAATAATTTCATCTAATACTTTAAGATTATCTTCCTCAGTTGGTTGATATTTTTGAAAATAATTTCTAACAGCTACCTTATAATCTTCAATAAATCTCTCAGGAAGCCCACGTTCTACTGGATTCTTAAGCAAATTTACAGGAGGCCTTCTAATCATAAAAATATCATTAATTAGAAAGATTAGTTCAGAAGGCATTCCTTTTACCGATGTCTCTTTAATGATTTCCTTTTTAATTAATTCTGTTAAAATCGCATCTACGTCAAAAAATCCTTCTCTATATTGATCTTTTAACCATATTTTCAATTCAGATTTCGTTATTACTCCTTCTTCTCGAAGTCTGTTAATTATTAATCGGTTTACACTATCCAAGTACGTAACAGCTAGATTTTGTTCTTCATTCAAATTTGGATAAGTTGATAATCTCTGATATAAGAAGGGAATCATTTCAAGATAAGCATTATCACTGAAATTTTGGAAAATAACCCGTGATATATCTGATAATCCCCCTTCAAAAGCATCAGCATCCTCATCTAAATTTAGGAGTAAAATGATATAAAGAGGTTTCTCTCGACCTGTATAATATGAGGCAATATTAAGAGGCCCTACTAATAGACTAATCATTCCAGGTTCCCCTGTATATTCATGTGCGGCATAGATTTGCATTAAAGTTTCATCACTAATAATTAATTCTTCAGGATATTTAGCAAGAATCTCAGTGCTAACTTTAATATCCCATCTCATTATAACTAATCCAATAGGCATTATTCAATGTCACCTCTCTGTTCTTTTATTTTATCTTTTATTGGTGGTTGTTTCATTGGTTGTTGCTTTTTTAATTCTTCAATTCCTAATGACTTCTCAATTGATAAATCAATTTGTTTCCAATCATTACCAAATAGTTTTGCTAACATCTCGGCTTTGGATGGAACAGATATTATATCAGTAATCTTCTTTTTTGCTTTAATTATTCCTTTAATTTTCCTGATCTTTTTAACGTGTTTAGGGATTCTTGCTTGTTGGATAACTCTATATGCCACTATACTTCCTAAAACGCCTATGATTGATACAACAAGAATAATAAAGTAAAAAGTCGGCATTCCTGGAAATATTTCTGTCATTTTTATCTCTATTGTAATTGGTATTCTTACGGTTTTAAAATCAGCCTTTTTAATTATAATTTCTCCGGAAAGAGTTTTGGATGATGTAAATGCTTCTGGATAGGAAAGAAAAGTTATGGTATAAGTCCCATCGCCATTATTAATGATGCTGAGATCTTCAAATACTTCACCACCAATAAAAAGAGAAATGCTACCATCTGTTATTGTTGAATCATCATAGGAATCACTAAGTGTTATATCAAAGTATAGTTTATCTCCAGATACGATTGTAATGAGATTATCTTTATAAGGTTTTGAAATTGATAAGTTAAAAATTCTATTGTTTAATATAATCGTAATATCAATTATCTGTGTTGTGAAATTGGCCTTAGAAATTATAATCTCTGGTGTTAAAATAGAAGATGTTTCATTTTCGGTTAGTCTAGTGTAATCTGTTATCTCTAATGAGTAAGATCCATTTACAACTTCAGAAAATGTATAATTTTCATTTTGGTAAACCATAGAAATAGTAGCATTTTCCAATGGAATATCTCTAGACATATCATGAAGAATCAAATCAAGTTCTATAGGATCTCCATTTCTGACATTTAGTATGTCATCAACAATTACTTCTGAAGGAAAAGTATAATTAAATATTCTTAACATAATTTCTAAATTTATGAGAGCAGATCTGGCTTTGTAGTTCTGCTTATGTAATGTAACATATAAATAATAAAAGCCAATCGATCTTAATTCAGTACGAAAATCTAATCTATGTTTATTATCTCCAATTTGAGTTAAGAACCCAGTACCAGATACTCCAGGAATTCTAGATCCATTTGGATATAATTCTTCCCAAGTATAAGATGCAGTAGTTAAATTGCCAATATTGTCACCTGTAAGTGTATCTTTAAATACAAATTCAAATGGATTAGGATCCTCCACCCATACTTTCGAACTAATATAGACTAAATCAGTTTCACTATTTAGGCTTGTTGGTCTTTCTGTAATACTGAGGGAAAATAATAATGTCTGTGCTGTATAATTCTCTAACCTCGCAACAATTTCAATTGATCTTGAACCCCATACCTCTGCTATTGAAGTATTTATTGTTGCTGTGTAATATCCATCCTTAACAGGATCTTCATAGATTTGAATAGGATCAAGACCAAGCCATTCATATGTAATTGATGCTCCTTTTAAAGGGGATTTACTATTATTGTAATATTTTACAGTAATATTGACAAGTTCCCCATAATTTTGTGAAACTGAAGTGATGACGTTTAGAGAATTATAATCATGTAATGATAAAACTGTCTCTTTTCCCGTTACATAAAGCGTTGTAAGTTCATCACCTTCAAGTATATAAGGACTTCTAGAACCAGTAATTACAAGAGTATAATAAACACCAGCTATTCCTGCCGATAGTATAGTTGAATTGAATTCATATATATAATATCCTGAACCTATGTGATCCATAATAAAAGTAAATAGTACCTCTGTTCCACGCTTTATTTTTAGTTGTATCGAGTCCGGATTAGTTACATGACTCCAACTGTCCCAATCATCCGTAGTTTTATTGAAGTGTATTTGAACTGAAATATTATTTTGCCATACTACACTCCCTGGAGATGTTAAATCATCAAATTTTAGTTTGTAGGCACTTTGATTTTCCCCCCCCATGTTAATATCGAATGTGAGATTAGCATTATACGCTTTCAAGGTATAATTATACAAAATAACTTCACCAGGAGGTTTCCATTGATCGTTAGGCTGGAGGCTTACATTGAACATATCCTTATCATTCGGAGGTTCTCCCCATACAACTGAAAAATTATATTCATACCCTACTAAGTACATAAACGGTAAATCATTAATCTCTGAGAAAGCAAAACTATTTCTACTCTTATCAGATATTAAAGTAGTATTTACATAACCTCCTAATTCAACTATAGTTTCATTAGATTTTATTGTAACTATAGCATCTGAAAGAGTAGCTCCATCGCCAAGAACTCTTATATTTAATTTCGAAATTCCCGTTTTATTAAAGACATGCCATGCCTCAGTCATATTTATTTGTATATTTCCCGTACATTTTGTTGTATTTACACCCCAAACATCGATGAACAAGCCATACGCTAAACGATTTTCGCTACTTAACTTAGAATTAACAACAGTCATAAGATCAATAGTTATATTAGCATCTGTTACTCCAGCATAACTGTCATCAAAGAATATACGATGACTTAATGTATTTGTGTTATTAGAAGAATCAATGTAATAAACTGAAACATTTGTGAGAGGTTCATTATTTTGTATTGAGATAGTTGTATTTATTAATTTTATGTCAGACATCTGCGATGTCGAATCATTCGTATAAATTCTCTCTTTAACATTAAATTGACTTGATAGTAGTGCTTGATTATAACCATTAATATCTAATGTATGATTTTGGTGTTTAGCACCATAAGGGAATTTGGCATAATTATTTCTATAAATATAACCTGATTGATTTAATTTCGTAATTTGATTTGGAGAATAATCACTATTATTGTAATAAACTTGGTAATAATAAGATGAGAGATTTTTCCATCGAAATGTTGCTTTTCCATCATTACTGAGTTGTAGAATATCTAATGCATCACCTCCTTTAACATCACTAACATTGATGTATCCATAAGTTAAAGGATAACCTCCATAATCTACAATTTCAAAATCAATGGTGGACATATTTAGCATTAACTCCTTCACATTGTCTGAACCACCAATGTAAAATTCACTCTCATTATACACACCTTCCTCTAATTCTATAGATGTTGTATAGTTTACTGTAATATTATAGTAGCCTTGAGGCACATTGGAAAAGGTAACAGAACCATCATCTTCAGAAGTCTCATCTGTTGCTGTATATAAACTTTTATTCTCTATTATCGTCACTTCTGCGTTAGGAACAATTCTTCCATCAACATCTGTAGTTATGAATGTGATCTCACTTTCAATTGTTTGTACTTCATCGTTTATTGCAGTATTTATGTCATAGTTGAATTTAACCTCGTCTACTTGTGTAAATGCTGTTTGTTTTCCGTCTTGTTCCTTACCATAGGTTCCAACTACTAAAAATAATAATTTTCCCATATGACTCATTAAATTAATTTCTATTGTGCCAGTTATATCTCCATCAGCGTCATAAGGTTTTGGTGGAGAATCTTTTCTAGTATCTAAGGGAACTGTGGGTGCTGATACATCAGCAACAGTCGTTTCATCATCAAGTGCTTTTTTATCAATCCGCACACGAATAATGGCGTTGGGATGCATTACATTTCTTATCTGCCTGAAA
>JBHLQA010000199.1:0-6490 GCA_048885285.1 Candidatus Odinarchaeota archaeon | reverse complement strand
TGAAGTTCTTATAAAATTAAAATAATGAGTACATCAAGATGAAATCCAAAAAAAAATTGCAGAATATTGAATGGAAAGAAAGTGTAATTAAAAGCATAATTTATAGGTCAATAACGTTAGTACTTGGTTTTCTTACAGCATATTTATTTACAGGGAGTATTGCTATTGCTACCGGAACAGCCCTTTTAACAGAGACGGTGCAAAGTATAAATTATTTTGTATATGAAATAACATGGACCAACATTTCAAGAAGAAGATTTGAGAAAAAAATAATTGAAAAAATAAAATTAAAAGAAATCAATTTAAAATTGGATTATTCTTCAGTTTTAGAATTAGCTTATCAATTATCTCAAATAGATACATTTGTTCCAAAATTATATTTATCTATAAAAGGAATCTTTAAAAATATGTTGAAAAATGAAGAATTAGAAGAAGTTCATGAAGAAATTAGAAAATATAAAGAATCCTTTGAAGCAGTTCATTCAGGAAGAAAATTATTTTTTCCCAAAAAAGAAACTATTGATAAAGAATTATAACTTATTCAAAAAAGATTGTTGAATTCAAAATAGGAGAATAAAAAGCGCTGTTTTTGGAATTTCTGAACTTTTATTATTATGGATATAATGATTTTTCTTTATCCATTAATACCATCCAAGATATTATGTATAATTTTTAATTAAAACCTCAGAGGGATAATATGTATAAGCTTCTAGATTTTTTCCTTTTTCCAAATTCACTTCTACTATAATTCTATGATATAATTGTCCTTCTCCCTCAATAATATCAATTTGATTGATAAGTAATTGATTTAAACCATAATATATCTCACCTTTAACATTTGAAGAATTATCACGAATGATAAATGGAAAACCTAAATTAGGAGGTAATATCTTTTTATAATTGAATAGAATTGCTTTTTCATATTTTAATCCACTAAGAATATAATTCCGACTTTGTCCATGTTGTAAAGTCCCATAAACAAAAAGGCTATCAAGATTTATATTTCTAAAGTCTTCTTTTTCCATTGTTTAAAGAATTTTTTGATTTTTATAACTATTTTAGTGATATAAAATTAATATTTCGATGGTAAAACTCATTATAATTGAATTAAAGGTTTCCAAATTACCTGATTTTGATATTCTGGGAGATCATCTAAGGATTCTTGACTAAGTTCGATGTCATCAATAATATATAGACCTGGTAATATTTTTACATAATTCTCCTGAAATTCAGGATGGTTCCGTAATACTTTTTCACTATAACTAATGCCATCAACATCATAAAAAAAATCAGTTTTAAGACTTAAAATATATTCTATTCGCAAACTGGGATCTTCTCGTAAGGTTTGATTAAATACTAAATTTCGATCAGTTAAAATATATCGAAACTCATATATATCGCACTCAGTGAAATAAGAAACTGTTCCAGCGAAATCATCAATAGCTATTGTTGAATTGGGATAATATTTATTAATCCATAATCCAACTTGTATATTTTTTTGCATTCGATAGTAATAGAAGTTTAAACTTGAAGAGTCTTGCTTTCCATTCCCTAAATCATCAGTTATTATTGGGGCATATAAAAATATCATAGAAAAAAAGAATAAAAGTAGTTTAGTATGAATTTGGTTTAAAAATATTATTCTTTTTTTAAAATTACATTGCTTTAAGACAGATTTCATATTGTTTTTAGTGATTTTCTTTTTTTTTTTAAAATATATTAGTGATTTTCCTATCAATTCTCTAGTTTTATTTAAATTGATTTGAGGATTATTGCTGTTGAAGAACTGATAAGAAGCATATATTAATAAAAAAATAATTCCTGGTAGGTAAAATCTAAAGCCCAACATCCAGTCACCAGTTAGGATTGCTATGAAGAATGTAAAAATAATTACTGAGAATAAAAATGATCTTGAAATAAAAATCTCCTTTCTAAACAAAATTATTTCATATAATAATTTAAAAATTGATATTACCAGAAAAGGAATAATATAAACAAAAAATTCCTTCAAATCATGGGAAAAATTAGGTAAAAAAGCGTCTAGATCTGAACTCTTCATGTAATAAGATTGGGGGAACAAATCTCCAAAATATAAAATTCTCCAAAATGTATAGATCAAATAAGTTCCTCCTACTGTTAGAATAAGTAGAATATTAAAATATAATTTACTTCGATTTATTCTAAGAATTTGGTGGTCGGAATCTCTATGAAATATAAGATCAAATAATAAGAATGATTGACATATTAAATAAATGAATATCCCTTCTATTCTTGTAAAATAAACACCTATGAAGCCAAGAATTAATATTATAAAAACAAAATTTAACCTATATTCTTTTTTAGATAATATATACAGAAAACAATTCGAAACTATTAGAATACCGAATACATAAAGCTGAGTTTCTAAACCAGCTATCGCCCATATCCCATAAAATGGTAATATACAAATAAAAAATACAGGAAATATATTAGTTCTTTTCTTTCTATTAAAATATTTTGACATATTATATATTAAAAACAAATTTAAAATGCTTAAAATTATCCCAAGTATTTTCATTGACAACATTGGATCAAAATTAAGTTTAATGAAAAAACTTGCAATAATTATCCATAAAAAGTTTGAATAAGCTTCTACTGCTGGTCCTTCTTTATTGAAAAAAATCTTTCCATAATTGGCTAGATTATATGAATATCGGAAGGAAATATAAGCATCATCTATAAAGAATTTAAAATAATGAACTTCATAAAATAATAAAATTAAAATTGATATTGAACCTAAAATTAAGTCAAAAAAAAGTTTAAAATTTAGCTTATATTTAAACGTGCTAGTAGATCTCCAATCAAAATTTCTTAAATATAATTATGAAAGAACAATAATTAAATATAACTTTGTAAACCTTGGTTCTGTAGGACTTTATATAAGACTATCTAAACATTTCCATAAAAGCTCCTAAACGTGTTTTTACTTGTTCAACGTTTTCCCCTATCTTGTTAAATGTGAGTGCCATACTAGGTATTTCAAGTTCTCGACGAATTTTTTCCTTCAACATTGGGTAGCAATTGGATATTGAATGACATCCAAAAAGTTGAATAAATATAAGGCCATCAACATTTAATTTTTCTGCAATTCGTAAATAAGAATCTGTTAGTGTGTTATTATCACATCCAATTCCGCTTGTTGTTGCCTTCATTAGATAATGAGCATACGCCTCAACCGGATCAGATATTTTTTCTATAGGAATATCTTCTAAAAGATATAAAACATCCCAATCGGCATATAAAGCTCTACCTCCAAGTTCATAAATTATTTCATGAGTTTTTGGTTCCCAACCACCAAACATAGGAGTAATTAAAATTCGTGGCATATTACTGACATCCATACCGATTTTATTACGTATTCTCTCTTTTATTTCACGTAATAATGAGGTCATATTATCTCGATATCGAACTGCATTAGAATTATAGTCCTCAAAACTATTGTTTAATATAACTAATATTTCGCTAAATGTGGCAGGATTACAAGGATAAAAATCAGACGTGCTTATCTCATATAGGATAGATTTGTATACTCTTCTAATTTCATTGGCAACTTTAAAATGGTTTCTTAGGAGGTTATTTTCATAGCTATTACCACTAATTTTTTCTAGTTCACTTATTCCATCATAAATGTTATCCACCAATAATTCTAATGCATTACCCACATTTCTAGGGGGTATATCTATCCAGATTTGTTTTGAGGTATTATTAATTGTTTTTAAGGACTCATGATATTTATTCCAGGCACTACATCTTATTGTATAATTTAAAATGGCATCATAATTTTTACCTTTTGAAACATGCATTCCATAAAGACTTTTTATTCCATAACAAAAATCAGTAGGAATTCCGTGTTCTATCCCAATGTCGTACATTTCATTGTATTTTTCATTAACAGCATCTATAACATTATCTATAATTTCATCAATAATTTTATTTATATCACTGATACCAAGGTTTTTTAGAAAACCTAAGAAATTGGATACATTTTTCCAACCAAAAATGTTTGCTCCTGACCCTAAATATTGTAAATATTTATGCATTTTAAAATCATGCGTTCGAATTGGAAAAACAGGCACTAAATCTGGAAATCCATGCACTATATCAGAAAAAGGTAAACCTACTGAGATTAACTTTTTTTTTTCTCTAAATTTCTTTCTCTTTAAATAATCTCTTCCAGTCAAAAGATTAAAAGCGATTCTTAACAAAGAACTAAATCTTACAATTTCATCGGCCATAAGACTCATTTTTCATGTCATCTCCAAAAATGCTTCAATTCTAGTAGATAATTGCCCCCTATTAGCTTTTGAATAGTCTCTCTCAAGGTTTAAAACAGAAAATCCTTTTTCTTGTAGTTGACTTTTTAAATATGCTGACATAAGTGAAATGTGATCGCAGAATTTTATTATATGATTTATAATTCTCAATTTATTTCCCGTTTGTTGTAAATAACTTTGGCAAATTTTCTCAATTTGGGATACTTTATTCTCTAAAAAATTAGGAACAGAATGATCTCCATAGAGATTGTTTTCAAAACGTTTCACTAATAAGTCAAATGGATTTTTTGTTGAATTTAAGATGTTATCTTCAAAAATTTGATAATAATAATTATTTCCAATCCATGTATCAAAATAAATTACATTTCCACCGGCTTCTTCGATTAATTCAATAAGATAATCATTTATAAAAACAGAACAACCTGTAATTATAACATCCTTCAAGTCTTTAGAATTTTGAATTTGGTTTTCGTTAAATTTCAAAATATAAGATTTTAGTTCAGGTAAAAAGGTAGGACCATATAATATTGCTTTTTGAAGAATTCTTAATTTTTCTGAACCTCTAATATTTAGATTGTTAAATTCTAATAATTTCTTTTTAAAATTATTATACTTTTTAATGCTTTCTATTAATTCTTCCTTCTTAATATCAATACCAGTTACTTTTTCTAATTGATCTTTAAAATCCAATAATTCTAATTTAAAGTATTTAAGACTATTCTCATTTTTAGTATATGAAATATAAAAATTCAATCGAGGAATATTGAAATATTTGGAAATAATCTCAGAAGCACATATATCACTTACACAATGATTTGATACAATAAAATAATCTACTAAATCCAAAAATCTAAAATGATTTGGTTTAGTTGAAAATAAACCAATGCATGACTGTGCAAAAGCGCAAGTAGAAGGGGATAAATAATCATGGCTCGCATCCATTAATTCATCATTTCCTGCAAACATTAATCTTAAAGGAATGAATCCTGCTGCATCTAGTAATTCTTCTGGGATGTTGTCGTGAGAAATAAAAGCTACAACTTTTTTTCCTTTTTGTTTTTCTTCTTTTAAGAATAGTGTATATTCAGATAGAAGCTCCAAATTATCCATTATATTATTAGTATCAACTGTGAATTATTAATCAAAAAAGAGTGAATTATTCATAAAATTTATCATATTATATTAAAAGATAGATTTTCAATAAAAAAAGCTAAGAATTAACTATTACTTTGATCAGAAGCTATTAAAGCAGCTCCTATTGCGCCTGTCAATTGAGCATTACTTTTTCCATTAGCTACTGGACTTACAATTTCAAATCCTAATTCTTGCTCTAAAAATTTTTTAACTGCAATGTTTTTTGCAACTCCGCCGCAAAAAACCAAGAGAGGAGAAACTCCTATACGTTTAGCCATTCCGGCAACCCTTCTTGCGATTGATTTATGAATTCCCGCTGCGATGTCTTCCTTTTTTGTACCCTTAGCAAAAAGAGATATTACTTCTGATTCAGCAAAAACAGTACATGTTGAACTGATTGAAGCAGGATTATTAGATTTAAGCGCTAATTCTCCAATGTTCTGGATGGGAACTTCTAATGCACTAGCCATTACTTCAATAAAACGACCTGTTCCAGCGGCACACTTATCATTCATCTGAAAATCAATTACATTCCCTGTTTTCTTTGAAATTACTATAGCTTTACTATCTTGACCTCCAATATCTATGACGGAATTTACGTCTGGAAAAAAATATTGCGCTCCACGCGCATGTGCAGTAATTTCCGTTATACGATCATCCGCAATGTCAATACTATTCCTTCCGTATCCTGTTGACATAACATAAACATCACCTTTTTTTAAATTATTTTTTTCCAGAAGGTCATTAAACATCTCGTTTCCTACACGCTTGAAATCAAACGTAGATCGATTAACTCGAAAATCTAATAATTCAGAATTTTCTAGTAACACCACTTTTGTTTCTAGTG
Source organism: Candidatus Odinarchaeota archaeon (assembly GCA_048885285.1). GTDB lineage: Archaea > Asgardarchaeota > Lokiarchaeia > Sigyniarchaeales > SOKP01 > Loki-b32. The sequence goes on along the minus strand of JBHLQA010000199.1, from coordinate 196 downwards.
ATCCTATATCAATACCAACAAATATTGTCAAATTTAATCCAATGAAATTAGTTATTATAAAGAAAAATGAAAGTCAAAAATTAAATTTAATCATTATTACGAGAGTAAAAATATAGAAATTAGAAGAGTTATAAAAAATGCAAAAAACATTTGACAAATATTTTTAAGAATAGATTCCTTTGAGACAACTCCTAAA
>JBHLQA010000198.1:0-6546 GCA_048885285.1 Candidatus Odinarchaeota archaeon | reverse complement strand
AGATCTCTAATAACCTTAGATGCTGATCCTAATATCTCTGGAGTAGTTTTCATTAAAACTCGTAGATCTGGCCATGAATTTCTTGAAACTATTAAGCGAGCTTATAAGAAGATGAAAAAACCACTGATTTGTTTAGCATATAAGGTTATAGATGATACTAGCGATTTTGCCGATAAAATACTTTTCAAAAGGGAACTTTTTAAATTAAATATTCCAGTATTCGAGTCGGTAACTTTATTAGCTAAGGCTTTGGATAAGATGTGTACATTTAGGGAGTATCTTAGCACTCATTCTAAATAATGTGTGGATTTGATATTTACTCTATATTATACAAATTGATACGAATTTCAAATTTTCTTTGCTTTTAGTTTTTCTAATCATTAACTATTTTAGTTTATAAAACAAAAAAATATAATTTTATCAATATTATTTTGTTATAGAGTACAAATTAATGATATAGGAAAAAGAAATCATTTAAAGGTTCAAAAATTTGTCCACATTGATGAAAACTGCTAAAAATGGAAAAATTACTAAAGAAATGGAAATTGTTGCCTCAAACGAGCAGGTAGATGTTGAATTTATAAGAAAAGGAATTGAAAATGGAAGAATAATTATCCCTAAATCGAATAGAAGAGAATTAGATCCTCCTATAGGTATTGGGAAAGGACTTCTTGTAAAAATTAATGCGAATATTGGGTCTTCTAAAACAGTATGTAATGTTGAAGAAGAGATTGAAAAAGCGAGAATCGCGGTTAAATATGGATCAGATACAGTTATGGATTTAAGTACAGGAATTACTGAAAAAGATATTCAGACTATTCGAAAAAGAATTCTTAATGAAATAAAAGTTCCTCTTGGAACTGTTCCAATTTACCAAACTGGTTTACGTGCTATTGAAAATAAGGGAGCAATTATTCATATGGATGAAGATGATATGTTCAATGTTGTTGAAGAACAAGCAAAAGAAGGTGTAGACTTCTTTACCATTCATGTAGGTGTAACAAAAGAAATTGTTAATTATTTAGTTGACCATCCAAGGACAATGGGAATCGTATCGAGAGGAGGAACTTTCTTAGCCTCTTGGATTCTAGAAAATGATAGTGAAAATCCTTTTAATAGTAATTATGACTACTTATTAGATTTAGCAAGAGAATATGATTTTACTCTTTCATTAGGAGATGGATTTAGACCAGGAGCGATTTTTGATTCTACAGATTATTCTCAAATACAAGAATTAATTGAAATTTCTAAGCTCGTGAAAAGGGCAAGAGCAGCAAACATTCAAGTAATGGTTGAAGGACCTGGACATATTCCTGCCGATGAAATTGAAAGAAATGTTAAAATTCAAAAATCGATATGCGATGAGGCGCCATTTTATGTATTAGGACCTTTAGTTACTGATATTGCTCCAGGCTATGACCATCTTGTCAGCGCCATTGGAGGCGTTATAGCAGGGTTAGCTGGTGCAGATTATTTATGTTATGTAACTCCTTCAGAACACTTAGCTTTACCAAATAGAGAGGAAGTAAAACGTGGTGTAATTGCCTCAAAAATTGCTGCTCATGCTGTAAATATTGCTAAATATGGTAAAAAAGTCTCAGATTGGGATTATAAAATGGATATTGCTCGAAAAAACCTTAATTGGGAAGAAATGATAAATCAATCAATTGATCCTGAATTATCTCGACAAGTACATTATCGAAATGGTGCTACTCAAGAAGTTGATGAATGTTCTATGTGTGGAGATTTTTGTGCAATTAAACTATTAAAAGAAGCTTTGGAAAACAAAAAAAAATCTAAGAACTGAGAGCTTTCTTATTTTTATTTAAAACCTAAAATGTTTGGACATAGTTTAGTACTATTTATATTTTTATAGTCTCTATAATTAGCTTTAATTTTTTAATTATATCTTCTGATCCTTTTCCAAAGAGCCTCATCATAGGTTCTTTACCAATTGAACCCTTATCCCATATAATATCTGGAATTTTTCCTAAATCTCTTAGACTTTCCTTAATTATCCATTGCATTGTAGATTCTTCCTTATTCATAATTTTATCAGGTTGACGTTCTCTATGAATTTCTTGAAGTTCAAGATCTGTGGTATTTTGAAGTGATGTGATCCATTCAGGATTATATTTTAAATTCATTACTATATTAACTGAATTATCAAACTTTTTTGCTGTAAGAAGCAATCTGGCAGTATGGTTAGAAACGCCAAAACTAATATCTCCTGAAGCATAAGGATATCCATCACGTACTGTAATTCTACCATCAACTCCTGCAATATCGGCTTTTGATTTTGCATTTGGAAGTGAATAAGAGATATTCATTCTTACTTCAGGGATTAGATAGCAAAATTTTTTCAGTGGAGCGATAAAATTATAAATTTGTTTTATTTGATTAATTACTTTTAAATGCTCATCGGGGATAGTCAAATCGATGACTTTACCTTCTTTTGGGAATCGAATAAAATTTTGAAATTTTTCATTAAAAAAAGATTCTGCTCTGCTTATAGCTTTTTTTATTGAATATTGTTTAGCTAAAAATGCAGTAATCGCAGAAGAAAACACACAGCCAGTGCCGTGAATATTTCCTTTAAATGGAATTTTATTTTTTTTGAACGTTTGAAACTCTTTTTCTAAATGATCATTTTTTTTCCTATTAATTAAGACTAAGTCCATTACTTCATCATGACTACTTATTGCACTTTTAATTACAACAGCTTTTTCAATACCTTGAGAAATTTCATTTCTATACAGCTTTTTAAGTAAGATTTCAGCTACTTTTTTAAGATTATCGATATTTTCTTCTCTTGTGTCATACATATCTCTATTTGAATAATAAATCGCTTCAGATTTATTTGGTGTAATGATTTTAACATATGGAAATAATTTCTTTTCAAATTCTATTTCTAAACCTTCGCTAGAAAGCCTTCTTCCTGCACTAGAAATTGAAACAGGATCAAATACAATCTCTAAATTATATTTTTTAATATATTTAATAATTATATCTAATGTTTTAGAATCTGGAATCATTCCAATTTTTGTATATCTAATCGGATATGTTGTTAATAATGCGTCCAATTGACTTTCTAAATCATCTGATAATGATTTATACCCAAAAAATTTGTTAGCTGTTTGAAATGTAATTGCAGTAATTACAGAAAAAGGATGAACACCACATCTATCAAAAGTTCTGATATCTGCTTGAATTCCTGCACCGGAAGTTGGATCAGCAGCAGCTATTGTTAAACAAATAGGCTTCATAAGATATATAAGTAAAAAAAAGAATAAATCTATTTACTTTCTTTAACACGATCATAAGCCCATAGGGCTTTATCTTTAAGTCCTAATTTTTCATAAGCTTTACCTAAATATAAAAATCCATCGGGATAATCAAATCTAATTTTTACTAATTTAAATAAAAAGTTAATTGCTAAATCATATCGTCCTTTTAAATAATTGGCTTTTCCTAGCAAAAATAGGACTTTTAAATTGTTTTCATCAACAGAATTTTCGTCATATCGATTTAAGAGTTTTTCAATTACTTCCTCATATTTTCCTTGCTCAAGTTTTTTTTCACTAATTTCAAAATATTTTTGAAATATAATTTTTCTAGTAGCTTCTTGCATTTTTTTTATCGTTTCTAATTCTAATTTTTTATCTAAAGCTTCTTGTTTTTCTTGTTCCTTTTTTTCCATAAATTCTTTAAATTGGTTCATTAAATTTTGAGAATAAGGTTCTCTACATAAGGGACAATTTTGCGAATGCATTAACCACTCAGCTAGACAATATTTATGAACTGGATGACCATTATTACACGTATAATGGGAATCACTATTCTCATCAATGTTTAAATGACAAATTATACAAGAGGGCATAATTCCTATTTTTGATTTATTAAGGTTTATAGTACTCAAAGTCAAATATAATAAATTAACAAAATCAGTAGTTTTAAACATATGTATTTCCAAACAACGATTTAATAAATATTAAAAACACTAGCTCTATTATAAGGATAAATATTATTTAATGAGTAATCAAATTATCTAAAGTCTAAAAATTCATGTTAATAAATAGAAAATCACTTTTTACGGAATTATTTACCCAATTCTTGGAACGTAATAGCGATGTAGAAGCAGTAATAGTTAGCGATAAACAAGGGCTTGTTATTGCAGGTGAAAAAAGTAGTGAAGTTGATATGGAAATTGTATCAGTTTTAACATCTATAATAAATCCTATCGTTGAAAGAATTCGAGATGAATTTATGTTTAAAAAATTTGGAACTGCGAGTTTTGATACCGATATATATAGATTTTTATTCATTTCTTTAGATGAAAGTAGAACTCTTAGTGTTGTATTGAATAGTTTAGCTTCTGTCGATAAAGCAAGTCCATATGCCTATCTTTTAGCAGAAAAATCATCACAGATTTTAAATGCAGAAGAAGGTGATAATATTCAGCTTAATATCCCCAATTTTGAATATGAAACTGATGAGGCAACTCATTATGAAAGGGTAAAGAATCAAATTTATCAAATGAGGTTAGATGAAGGAGGCATATTTAGATTTAAATTTGTAATTATAGGAGATCATGAAGTAGGTAAAACTTCATTAGTGAGACGCTTTGTGGAAAATAAATTCTCTCATGACTATAGAGCGACAATTGGGCTTAATATTTTATCACATTCGATTCAATTCTTTGGAAATCAGATTATTTATAGTTTATGGGATGTAGGTGCTCAAACTTTTTTTAAACGCTTCCGGCAAACATATTATTTAGGGGCACAAGCAGCTTTTATAGTTTTTGATTTAACGAATAGAGAATCATTTGAGAATATAAAAAATTGGTACGAAGAATTAGAAAATTTCATTGGTGGAAAAGAAATTCCAATTATTATTATTGGAAATAAAACAGATTTAAAAGATCAAAGAAAAATTGAATATCAAGAGGGAGTAACTTTAGTTAATACTTTATCTCAAAAACCTAATATCAAGATTTCATATATAGAAACAAGTGCTCTTTCGGGTGAAAACGTTGAAGATGCCTTTACATTGATTGCCTATCATTATATAACGAAAAGCAAAGAGGACGAAGAGGAGAGGGTTAAATTAGATTTATTAGAAGAAATTAATTTGATATTAGAGAAAAGGAAAAAACAAGGTTTAAGTTTAGATAAATTATTAATTCTAACATCTATCTCTGAAAATGAATTTTGGAGTCCTGGTTTTCAAATACTTTCAGATATTAATTCTGAATATAAGCTTGAAAAAATTAAAGACGCTAAAGAAGAAAAAATATATAAATTTTCAAATGGTATAATATTGAAAAATTACTTATATGAAACTCTTGAAGTTAATGATTCTGATGCGGTTTTTTGCATTTTTGACGCTAGAAATAAAGAACATACTGTTCCGAAATGGAAGGAGGTTATTATAAAAATTATTAACAATATAGAGGAAAATTGTGTTGTACTAATAGGTATTAGGGTCTCGGAAAATACCAATTGGTCTCAAATACTTGAAGAATTAAGTGTAAATGAACTACTTGAGCAAAAGATGGTATCTTTATTATTTTTTAAATTAGGACTTGAATATCGATTAGAAATATTTGATCAGCTTAAAGTAATGCTAAATACGATTAGGTTCTATTAAAAGACCTTTTTTACTTATTTCATATTACCCTTTGTTTTTCAGAAGAACAATTGAACTATTGACATATAATACTCAATGGTTGCTTTCGTACAAATTAATTGAAATTTTTCAATTATATCATAATTTGCTTTAGAAATTTCTGATTTTTAAAATAAGATAAATGTAATTATTTGTATTTTATGAATGTCACAGAGTGGAGGATTCAGCCCTCTAAAATCTCCCCTATTTTTTCTACTCTGTTTGAAAAACTCTTTTTAAACTAGTTGATATTTTTTTATGTAATTTAACTTTGCTAACTTTCATACTTTTTTTCATATTCTTCCATTGCTTTATATAAATCTGTCATGGTCTTAATGGAAGATAATGATATTTCCGAAATTTTATAAACCTTGTTTTGTAAATTGACCATTTTCATATTATCATATTCTATAATGAAAATTGGTACCTTTTCTATTTTTTTTTTCTTCTCTCGTACACAGAACATCTTGTTTTTACACAATGATTATTTAAATTCAAATTGATTTTTATCCAAATCCAAATCCAAATCGACAACTTCCCATTTATCCTCATAATATGAGGTATTACATTCAGGACATCTAAAATAATGACCAAATTGTATATGTTTATTATTTATTAATTTATAATTGAATCCACTTCTATATATATAAAAAGATAAGAATAATTTTGGTAAAATATGATTGTTTGGACATTTATATCTTATAATTTTTTCATTGTCATTTTTTGATTTTGTTAATTCAATTGATAACATATTAACCAAGGTAACTAATTTTTATCTTATATCAATCTCATATTTTCAGTATATTTAAACTAATTTAGGAAATTTTTTAAATCGAAAAGATATAAAAATCAATAATCTTTACCTGAAATAATAGA